>JAKZVK010000664.1:0-5979 GCA_047516085.1 Bryobacterales bacterium | reverse complement strand
ACCAGATCAGCCAGGGCTTGCCCCCGGCATCGGTGGTCACATGAGGCCGCCAGAGGTCTTCGGCGGCACGGCCCACGGGGATGAGGCGCGTCCACTGGCCGTCTTGGTAGCGGCGGAAGTTCAACTCTTCTCGACGATCGTGGTAGCTGTACCAAGTCGTCCACAGAGCGCCGTCGGGGCCGGAAGCGATCGAGGGGAAGTCATGCTGCCGCAGCTCGGTTCCGGAGAGATCGGTCACGGGCGGCACGCGTTGGACGGCCACGCGTCTGCCCAAGTGCCGCG
The DNA here is from genome assembly GCA_047516085.1 of Bryobacterales bacterium. Taxonomy (GTDB): domain Bacteria; phylum Acidobacteriota; class Terriglobia; order Bryobacterales; family UBA6623; genus JAKZVK01. Next base: position 5,697 of record JAKZVK010000664.1, on the reverse strand, counting down.
ACCACTCGCCGAACGCCGCGGACATGGGCGAGACGCTGAAGCGGCCCTGCTACGTCTCGACGGTGAGCCTGGTGGCGGTGGACCCTCGCCCGCGCACGAGTACGCCCTTGGGTAGCACCTGCTCGGTGATCAGCGCCGGCCCACGGCCCGAAAGGCCCGAGCCGCCCAGCACCCGTTCCACGCGCGTGTGGACCCGCCAGCGGTCCAGACCCAACGCGCGGTCGGGCGGCTCGAAGCGGTAGCCGCTCAGATCCAGAACCTCGCCCCCGTCGACGGTCAAGGTCCCGTCCCATGAGGCGGGCTCGGTTTCGCCGACGCCGAACAGCACGAGCACCTGCCACAGCTCCTCCTCGGGAGTGCCGCCGGGATGCCATGTGTAGTGGTCGAGCGCGTTGTACGGCTGCTGCGCAAAAGCCGGTCCGCAACCGAACAAAACAAGGATGACCAGCAGAGCAACAACAAGACTGCTTCGCGCGGGTGTCTTCACGATCACCGTCTTTCTGCCCGTCTCTACACTTCGGAATTCACAACCTGCATCAAAGCCTTGATATAGCCATACCCAAACGCAAACGCCTGAAGCCGTTCCGGATCGTCGGGGTGGCTGGGCATGTGGTCCGGGCAAAACGCGCCTGCGAATTGCGTGTCCCGCAGGATTCGCATGATCTTCAGGAAATCCATGTCACCCTCATCCGGGAACACCTCGAGGAAATCATGAAGGCCCCCTCGGATGTTCCGCATGTGGATCTGGTGGATTTTGCCCCGTGCACCCAGGTACTCGACGATCGGAAGGATCTCTGTGTTGGGGTTCTTCAATCCTTCGCCCGTCGTGCCCAGGCAGAGTTGGAAGCCGTTGTAGGGGCTGTCGACAATCGATTCGTATCGCTTGATGCCTTCGAAAACAGATGGAGAGTCCCAGTTCTCCGCCCCTTGATAGCCGAAGGGTAGGCCCGGTGGATCGTAAGGATGGCAAGCCATCCGCACATCCGATTCCGCGGCCACGGGGATTGCCTTTTCGAGGAAGTAGGTGATGCGTTCCCAGTAGTCTTCGGACGTGACTTTGCCCGACGCGGTCGCGGGCAGGTCTTGCCAGTTGTCCTCGAGCTTGAACCCTCCGTAGGTGACCCCGCCGCGCCCGGGCGCCTGCCGGTTCCGCCGGATGGGGATCACCCTCCAGTGGTGGGTGATGACCTTGACGCCTACCTGCGAGGCCTTTTGGATGTTTCCGAGAATATTGTCGAGCCTGCGGTCGCGCTCGGGACCTTTTCTCAGCCGGATGTATTCGTCGTCCATGCGGATGGCTTCGAAGATCATTCCGTGCCGATCGCAGTTGTCTCTCATCCGCTTCATTTCGTCGAGATCCCAGGCTCCGTGTTCCGATACTTTGGATACCCTTGCGGTGAGATGCTTGACGCCGTGACGCAGGTTGTATTGGAGGTTTTGCTTGCTTGTCATGTCGGCGCCGCGGCCACCGACGACACTGTGGTAGTCGCCGCCGACATGCATCAGCGTGTTCTTTCTGGGCACATGCGCCGGCTGCGCGGAACCAATGCCGGTGCCAGCGGTGCCGACGCCGACAAGAGTGCCGGCCAAAGTCCCCCCAAACTCTCTTCGTTTCATCGTGAGCGCTCCCGCGTGGTCTCTCTACTCTGGCGACCGACAGTGTACGCGGCTGGAGCGACAGCCGCAAGACCGACTATGAGAGGCACGGCACGCCGTACGCGCCGGCTCTTACGGAACAGTCTTGTAGGCTCTTTCGTTTCGACAGAGGCGATTCGCGAACTTCGAGCGCTGTCTCGGTCTAGGAACTTCCGAGGCAAGTGGGGGTTCGTGCCGGACCGCTCCCTGACGGTCACGGCTCGGTTTCCGTCATGGCGCTCTGAACAGGCCAGTCTGACCCGCACGCGGGCACAGCATGCTGTGCCCCTACTTTTCGGTCGCCGGTTCCGTTGGGATATCATGGGCACAGTCCTTGATTGGTTCTTCATCCGCAACCCGATGACAAAACTCCTCCCGCTGCTCCTGCTCGCGGCTTTGGTCGCGGCGGTTTTGGTCGCGTCCGCCGCCGAAAGACCACTCAATCGGCTCGGTACGGACGAGATCCAGCAAGGCTACACCCTGCTCTTCGACGGCGAGACCCTTGAGGGCTGGGACGGCGACCCGCGTTTGTGGCGCGTTGAGGACGGCGCCATCGTCGGCTCGTCCGACGGCCACACGATCGAGCAGAACACGTTCCTGATCCTCGACCGTCCGTTCTCGGACTTTGTCCTACGGCTCGAACTGAAGCTCCGCAACGGCAACAGCGGCATTCAGTTCCGTAGCGAGGTCTTCGCGGACTGGGTTGTCAAGGGCTATCAGGCCGATGCCTCCGACGCCGGCGACCGCTCGGCCTGGGGCAACTTCTACGAAGAGAAGGGCCGCGGACGCAAGGTGATGAGCACGCCCATGGAAGGGTGGCTCAAAGGCAAGACGGTGGTCCGCGTCGGCGACTGGAACGACTATGAGATCCACGTCAAGGGCGACCACGTCCGCTTGACGCTCAACGGCTTGGTCACGATCGACACGCGCGACAGCCAAGCCTCCGACGGCGTGATCGCCATTCAGTTACACAGCGGCAAGCCCATGGAGGTGCGTCTGCGAAACATTCGCATCAAGGAGCTGTGAACCGGCCTAGGCATCGGCAACGCCTCGAGATGACAGGCAAGCCTTGAATAGCGAGTCAATCGGCCATGTGTTACCGATGTTCTTGGCACAATGTTACCCATGTTCTCGGGTAGCACGGTTGTAGGGGTGGACCCCTGCGTCCACCCCGGCGTCGGTAGCATGCACCCAATCTTCCCGTACTTGAATCAGCCCGCATCGGCACGAGCGGCACGAGCGGCGCTTCGACTCGTCGAAACCTGCCTGCTTGCGACCCTACTGACCGTACCCGCCAGCCTCGCCCAAACCCCCGGCCCCAAGATCGACCGCCTCGTGGCCGAGGCCCAGCTTCCAGGCGTGATCCACTCGGCGATCGGCGTCACGCGCCAAGGCACGCCGATCCCGTCCCTGCTGACCGAAGACGATCTCGACTACCACACCGGCAAGACCCGAATCCTTCTAGTCGGGGGCCTCGATGGTTCCGACGCCTCCGTCCAAGCAACGCTCGCCGCGCTGAAATGGTTCTACACGGACGCGCAAGCGGAGCCCTACCGCGAGCGGTTCGCCCTGTCGGCAATCCCGGTGGCAAATCCAGACGGCTGGGCGATCGGTGTCGGCTCGTCCAACGGCTCGGGTGGTGAGCCGGCGCGCGGCTACCCACCACGCGGGGCGGCCTACAACAGCCCCACCGATCCCGAAGCGGTGTACCTCTGGCGTTGGATCGGCATGCATGCGCCCGACGTAGTCATCGAAATCAGGAGTGGCACCCAATCGGGGTGGGAGTTCTTGCCCCCCGAATGGCCGGACCCGCAACTGCGATTGCAGGACCTCGCGGCTAGGCTCCAGCCCCAGACAGGGAGCACAACGCGGGCCGACCGGCTCTCCGCGCAGCTCATTCGTGGCGCGCCGAGCGACATCGGCCCGGTATCTGCGCTTAGTTTCCGGGTGTCGGAGACCGGGCAAGTCGGGTTCCTGAGAGACCTGTTGCAGATTCTGCAGCAGACCCAACCGCAAGTCCCATCGGCCGCCCGGCGTGAGATCCAACGCAGGCTTGATCGCACCCCTCTCGAAATCGCCACTCAACTGGCGAACCACTACGGCCACAAGCTCGACAATGTCGCCTACATCCCCGCGCTGGCGCTGCTAGGCCGCGTCCGTCTGGGCGACCTGACCGACGATCCCAGCCACCTCGCCGACGTCGAGCAGATCGTCCATCCCTACGTGGAGGGGAAGAAGCCGGCCCTGCCGAAGAAGACCTCGGGCAGTAATCTCTCCGGCCACCTGATCTTCAGCGAATTGGCCCGCGTGACCGGCAACCCCAGGTACATCGAGTTAGCCCGCGCCCCGGCCGACCTCGGCTTCGACGAAAACGGCCGGCCCAAGGCGTCAATGCCCTTCCACAACCAGATGAGCGACGCCGTTTTCATGAGCTGCGCCATTCTCGCCGAGACCGGCCAACTCACCGGCGAAACGAAATACTTCGATATGACCCCGCGGCATCTGAAGTTCATGCTCGGTCTCGACCTGCGCCCCGACGGCCTCTATCGCCACTCGCCGCTGGACGAAACGGCCTGGGGACGCGGCAACGGTTTCCCGGCTCTCGGTTTGGCCCTGAGCCTCACCGCGATGCCCGAGACTCACCCCGGCCGCGGGGAGATGCTCGATGCCTTCCGGGCCCATCTCGAAGCGCTACTGCCCTATCAGGACCCGACTGGTATGTGGCATCAAGTCATCGATCATCCTGAAAGCTACCGCGAGCTGTCTTCCACGTCGATGATCACCTTCGCGATGGTTCGCGGCGTCCGCTCGGGTTGGCTCGATCGCGCCCAGTACGAGCCCGCGATCGAGACGGCCTGGTACGGCATCCGCACGCGCATCGGCCCGGCGGGCGGGTTGGTCGACGTCTGCACCGGCACCGGCAAGCAGAAGAGCCTGCGCGATTATTTCGACCGCACGGCCATCCTCGGGCACGACGACCGCGGCGGTGCCATGGCGCTGATGGTCTCGACCGAAATCGCCTACTGGGAGCGCGAGCGTGGCCGTTGAGCGGCCGACGCTGCGGCTCCCGCGACTCTACCCGATCATCGACAGCGCATTGCTCTCGGCGCGCGGTATCGAGCCCGCCAACATGGCGCGCGCCTTGGTCGAGGCCGGTGTAGGCATCGCGCAATTCCGACACAAGGCCGTCTACACTCGTGACACGTTCGCGCAAGCGGAGGAAATCGGCCGCATCCTCCATGACGCCGGAGTCCGCTACGTCATCAACGACCGCGCCGACATCGCCATGATGGCCGGCGCTGACGGCGTCCACGTCGGCCAGGACGACCTGCCGCCCTCCACCGTTCGCCGGATCGTGGGGCCGTCGATGTGGGTCGGCTACTCGACCCACAACGAGCAGCAACTGCGTGAGGGCGACGGCGAGCCGGTCGACTATATCGCCATCGGGCCGATCTTCGGCACCGCCTCGAAGGAGAACCCCGACCCCAGGGTGGGCCTCGACGAGCTGGCGCGTCTACGCGCGCTGACAAGTAAGCCCCTGGTTGCCATCGGCGGCATCACCCGCGCCAACGCCCGTGAAGTGCTCGACGCCGGCGCTGACTCGGTGGCTGTGATCTCCGACCTGCCGGCCGACGACCTCCCGGCACGCCTAGCCGAGTGGATAGGGGTAGTTTCAGGCTAACGCTCGCGCGTCCAACGCATCGGAGCGGCAGGCGAGCCGCCTACTCGGGCTTCTTGTCGTCTTCGACTTTGGGGACGGCGGTAATGGTGCCCAAGACCGCCTCGAAGAGCTCGGCTTTTTTGCTGGGCTTCTTCTTCGTGCCGCCCTTGCCGTGACGGTACTTGTGGGTGCTGTAGCAGGTGCGGCACTCGACCTTTGCCGCGATCCCGTCCACGATCGCAACCACCGAGTGGTTGGTCAGCATGCGGCAGCGCGTGCAGTGGTCGTCAATGACGTCGCCCAGGCGCAGTTCTGACATAGGGCCAACTCCTGGGGGAGAGAGGATTCACATTATTGCACAGGTGGAACGCAGCGGATCGGATGTTGCGTGCGAAGGCGGG
>JAKZVK010000663.1:0-7649 GCA_047516085.1 Bryobacterales bacterium | reverse complement strand
CTTCCATCGAGACCCAGCCGTCGAAGCCGCGGTCCTTGGCCACCTGCAGCACCGGCTTGAAGTCGTAACCGCCGCCGGGCCGGGCGTAGGAGCCGTCAAGCTCGTTGACGTGGATGTGGCGAATGAGGTCCCAGTGCTTGATGACCAACGCTTCGTGCGGCTCGGTCTCGTCGATGGCGTTGTGGCTGTCGAACATGCTTTGGACAGCGGGGCTGCCGATGCGGTGCACCACCTCGACGGCCTCGTCGAGCGAGCCGATCACGTCGCACTGCGCCGCCGGGAGCGCTTCGACGCACAGGGTGACGCCGGTGGCTTCGAAGTGTCCGGTGATCGACTGGACGCCCTCGACAAAGTGCGCCGTGGCCTCGGCGACGGACAGGCCGCCGGTGGCGCGCCGTTGGTTCGGCGATCCGAAAACCATCACGCCGCCGGTGGCGCCTTGGGGGCGGAGGTCGGCGCAGAGGTCGACCAGTCGCCGCACGTAATCCCAACTGTGGCGGCGCATGCCTTCGTCGGGCGTGGTGACGTGCAAGCCCTCGGGCCCCACGGTGAGCCAGTGTAGGCCGACGAATTCAAGGCCTTCGGAAACGATGATGTCGCGGACTTCGCGGCGACGCTCGGCCGAGACGGTGGTGGCGTCTTTGGCGAGGGTGAAGGGGGCGATTTCAATGCCGCGCCAGCCGGCTTTCTTGAGAGCGCGGCAGGACTCGGCGAAGTCCGTACCCTCGAAGAGTTCGTTGCAGACGGCGAGTTTGAATTCGTAGTTGGAGGCCATGTAGTTTGGGGTGATGGAGAGGCGGTGCTAAATAATCTGTTCGATTAGCGGCGGGGCGGCCGGCTTGCCACTCAGAGCCGCAGGCGTCAGCCTGCGTTGACCAGGTTCGAATGGCCAACTCAGCGACTTAGACCTGCAAGACCCGGCCCGCCTGCTGTCAGGCAACGACGTCATCACAGCCGCATCTCAGCGCAGGCTCACGCCTGCGGCTCTGAGTGGCGGGTCACGGTCGCGATGCCTATTGATAGTTCAAGTAATAGCGCGTGCTCCCAGATGTCGAGCCCCGGAATGCTACTCTCACCTTACCCTTCTGGGTGGTAGCTGAGTTCGGGCTGGTAGGTCCAGATCTTCCACTCCGTATGCTCAATCAGCGGAATTAATTTCTCAATCCACTTGCTGCGGGCGTCTTCGCTCATGCTCTTGGACGACCAGCCTGGACCATCCAACTCTGCCATCTTGTCCAGCGGAGTCCAACTCACGAACGTCCTTCTGGAGCCTCCGTATCGGACCCGATGAACGCCATACGCCGGGATGCCTGCTTTCTTGTACGCCGCAACCACCTCCTTCCTGTGTTCTATGAACTGGTTGCCCATCCCCGGACGCACGCGCCACGTGACCGTCCGGAGCATCTTGGGTGGCTGCCCGCCAGCGCCAATGGCCAGCTCAGGGATCGGTCTCCTGATCGTAACTCTCACGCTGTCGGTGCATTGTCTCCTTCTAGCAAAGAGTGCGGCGAGCTCGGCTTCGGACATCCCCCTCCGCGCGGGTCCCGGTGAATCATATTCGGCATAATTCTCCCTGGGAAACACGATCGCATACTCATACGGGTTGCCGATTCGATTACGCCAGACGTGACGGAAAGCTCCGCCGGCCTTCTTGTGGGCCTCCGAGAACCGTTTCGTTATCTCCCTCCACTCTGGAAGCCGGTCCGGTTTCACCTCAACCTGGATAATTTGCAGTAACGGGGGTGGAGTTTGGGCGCTGGCCGTGAAAGTCAGGGCGACCACGGCCAACAACGGTACAAAACCTGTAGTTCTGAACTTCAACATGGGAACTCCTCTCCGAACGTACTCGGGCCAAGAGTTCGATTCTGGTCCTGACCCGGTGACAGTATACACCCACGGCGCTGCTGAACCTAGTGACTTCGCAAAGCGGATTGGGGAGGCGGCCCCAATCAATTGGGTCGTCTAGGGCCACTCAGAGCCGCAGGCGTCAGCCTGCGTTGACCAGGTGCAAATTGGCCGACTCGGCGGCGTAACCCTGCAAGACACGTCCGCCTGCTGTCAGGCAGCCATTGCCACAGCCGCATCTCAGCGCAGGCTCACGCCTGCGGCTCTGAGTGGCGGGTCGGGGCCCGCGAGGCCCATCGAACGGCCTACTTCGCGTCGGCGAAGCGGCGGGCGACTTCGTCCCAGTTGACGACGTTCCACCAGGCCGCGATGTAGTCGGGGCGGCGGTTCTGGTAGTTCAGGTAATACGCGTGCTCCCAGACGTCGAGCCCCAAGATGGGGGTGCGGCCATCGGAGAGCGGGCTGTCTTGGTTGGCGGTCGACTCGACGACCAGCTTGCCGCCGTCCACACTGAGCCAGGCCCAGCCACTGCCAAAACGCGTCATGCCGGCCTGCGTGAACTTGGCCTTGAAGTCATCGAAGTTGCCGAATGCGCCGTCGATCGCCGAGGCCAGCTCGCCTCCGGGGGCGCCGCCGCCGTTCTTGCTCATGAGCTGCCAGAACAGCGAGTGGTTGGCGTGCCCGCCGCCGTTGTTGCGAACCGCGCCGCGAATGCCTTCCGGCACGGCGCTGAGATCGGAGATCAGATCTTCAATCGACTTCGCGGCGAGGTCGCCGTGATCGGCGAGTGCTTTATTTACGTTCGTCACGTAGGCGTTGTGATGCTTGCCGTGGTGGATCTCCATGGTCCGCGCGTCGATGTGGGGCTCCAACGCGTCGGCTGCATAGGGCAGGTCGGGGAGAGTGTAGGCCATGGGGTCAGCTCCTTGTTTTGTTGTTGGGTTCCGTAAGGGGTCCGGCGCCGTCCGGCTATGCAACTTGCGGGCCGGCACCTGGGGTAATTCACCATCTTACACCACCGGATGCGGCTGCCTTGCACACCATCCGATGTCTGCAAGCAGTTGCCCAAACGAGACTTGGCAACCACCAGATCAAGACTCGCCCGAAGCGAGAGAGCCCTCGCAAGCCTCGAGGATCTCCGTTCCCAGCCGATCACCCACCAGAGCCTCCTCGTCGATCACATGATCGGCCCCCGCCTCGGCGAGCAGGGACGCATGAACGTGGTAGCGGGCACGGGCAATTACCGGCAGCACCGGGGCGATTCGTTTGACTTGGCGGATGATGAGCCCGGAGGTGTGAGGGTCGGGAGTGGTCACCACAACGGCGCGAGCGAACTCAACTTTGAGATGGTGCAGGATCTCCGGCCGCGCGGCGTCCCCGAATTCAATCGGGATGACGGACTGCAACTCCGCAACGGTCCGGGGATTCAGGTCCACCACGACAAACGGGACCTCTCGAGCCTGGAGCGACTTGGCCACCTGACGGCCGGCGGGCCCGTAGCCTACGATGATCACGCGGGAGGCATCCGGGGGGCGCGACGGTTCCGGCGGGGGTGCGGATCCGCCCGTCCTGGGTGCTCTCGGTTGAGAAAGCCTGGACGCAAGGTCTTCCAGCCACGGCGTCGCCGCAATCAGGTAAGGGGTAAACACGAGACTGATCACCGAGGCCGACATGAAAACCTGGAAGGTCTCCGCGCGGACCAAATCCAGACGCCTGGCCAGCTCCACGAGCACGAACGAGAACTCGCCAAGCTGCGCCAAGCAGAGGCCCGTGGCGAAAGCCGACGAGACGGGCCGGCGAAAAAGCCGGACGACCGCGGTCACAATCAGTGCCTTGACCGTCATGAGGCCAAGGACGACGAGAGCCACGTTGAGAAGGGTGGAGTCCAGCGGCAGTTGGGCGATCATGCCAACTGCTGTGAAGAACAGCGTCAAGAAGGCGGCCCGAAGCGGAATCACGTCGGCGCGAATCTGTTCGGCAAAAGGGGAGTGGGCCAGCAACATCCCGGCCAGGAACGCGCCCAGGATCTCCGACAACCCGAGAGCATGCGAGACCGCGGCCGCCCCGATCGCCACGGCCGTGGCCACCACGACAGGCAGATCGCGGTTCCGGTAGGCGGAAGCCATGTGCAGGATCCGGGGAAAGACATACTTGCTGAGCAGAAACAGTGCGATCACCAGCGCAGCCACCTGTCCCAGACTGGCGGCGAACTTCATGGCGGCTGCCCGGCTGCCTCCGCCCTCCCCCAGGGCCGTGACGAGCAGCACCAGGGGAACGACCGCCAGGTCTTGCAGCAGCAGGATTCCCAGCGAGTTGCGCCCGCGAAGAGAATCGAGCTCGGAGCGGTCGGCCAGCACCCGCAGCACCACGGCGGTACTGCTGACGGATGTCGCGGCGCCGATGACCATCGCCTCGACCGCGGGAAGCCCATACCAAAAAGCGCCCAAGCCGACGACGGCAGCCGTCAGCGAGACCTGCAGGATCCCGCCAAACAGGGCGAGATTGCCCAACTCCTTCAGGCGCCGCCAGGAGAACTCCAGGCCGATGGTGAACAGCAGCAGGGCCACCCCGAGCTCGGCCAGGATGCGCACCTCCGCTACGTTCTCGACCCACTGAAACCCGCCCGGGCCCAGCAGGATGCCGGCCGCCAGGTATCCGACGACGGCGCTCTGCCGCAGGCGCTCGAACAGCATGCCGAGCAGCAAAGCCGCGCCTAGCAGCAAGCCGACATCGAGAAGGACGCTCCAGGTATTCATCGTAGTGCTCGCGAGCTGGGTCCGCCGCGGACAGGGGTGGAGACCTACACACCGCTGAAACTAAGGATAAGTGCCGGCGCCGATGCGCGCTCTTGAAGGATCTCGAATTGGGTCGCCGTACCAGCCCAAACAGCCTGTGTTTACTGTAACTTTCGGCCGCCGCCGACCGCCTTGAAAAGTAGCGACTTAGGTGTCGTGCGCGTCTGGTAAACTCTGAGTGAAATCTCGTGTTGGCGGCGTTTGGCGGCACGGAGCGAGGTGTTGGTCATGAACTCGACTAGCTTGCCCTGGGGGCGATTTTTCAGTACCAGCCCGGCGTTGCCGCAGGAGGACGAGCCGGCCCCGCGAGGCCCTAGCCTCGAGCCATCCGCGCCGAAGCCGCCCCAGCGTCCGAACACTCGCTTGGCGTGGGGCTTGACGTTGGTGCTGGCCGCCGGCGTTGGGATCGGCGTTTGGGCCGGACGCGACCAGATTTTCGCTCCAGGCACGCAGGGCGGCATGACGTCGGTGCCGACCGCCAAGGTCGAGTTCGAGCAATTCCGGCGGAGCCTGCGCGTGAGCGGGACGATCGCCGCCAAACGATTCGCCGCCATCCGGGCGCCCCGCATGCGCGGCGGCAGCGAGGGCCGCCGGTCGTTGACCTTGATCGAGTTGGCCGACGCGGGTTCGGTCATCGAGGCGAATTCGGTGGCGGGCACGTTCGAGAATCGCTGGCTCGAGGACCACATCGACGACAAACGGTCCGAACTGACGCAATCGAAATCGGCGGTCGAGAAGCGCGGAGCCGAGATCATGATCGAAGAGGAGACCCAGCGGCAGTTGCTGCGGGTGGCCAAGGCGGAATGGGAGAAGGCCGAGTTGGATCTGGGCACCGCCGAGGTCCGCTCCGAGATCGAAGCCGAGAAACTGAAGCTCGCCGTCGAAGAGACCAAGGCCAACTTCCTTCATCTCGAGCAGGAGCTGAAACTTCAGCAGACCGCCGACGCCGCCGAGATTCGGAGCCTGGAGCTTGTGTCGGACAAAGACGCTTTGCACGTGCGCCGGCACCTGAACGACCTCGAGCGGCTCAACACCCGTACGCCGGTGGGCGGCCTCGTCGTCATGGAGTCGCTCTATCGTGGCGGCGGACAGTTTGAACAGGTGGAAACCGGCGACCAGGTCAGCCCGGGCACGTTTTTCATGCGTGTCGTCGACCTTTCGAAGATGGTCGTCAACGGGGTCGTCAACCAAGTCGACAGCCAGAAAGTACGGCTCGGCCAAAAGGCGGAGATCCGGCTTGACGCCTATCCGGACCTGCTCTTGCCGGGCCGGGTGACCGCCATTAGCGCCATGGCCAGTAGTACCGGCGGCGGCTCACGCTGGAGCCGCAGCAACCGCGACGCCTACGTTAAGCTCGTGGGCATCGAAGTGTCGATCGATGGGGCCGACAAGAGGGTTATCCCCGACCTCTCGGCCAGCGCCGATGTCGTGCTCGAGGAGAAGGCAGACGTGCTGCTTGTGCCGGACGCCGCCGTGGAGCACCGCGACGGCAAGGCCTTCGTCTATGTACGCGCGGGCGAGGACTTCACCGAGCGCGAGATCGAGATCGGCGAGCGCAACGAAGTACAGGCCGTTGTGCTGTCAGGGCTCTCCGCGGGTGAGGAGATTGCCCTGACGAGGCCGATGCCGCAGGCGTGACGGGCCGGTGACAAGTCGGCCTTTACGTGGCGTAATCCTCAGGCTTGCCCCTGTCCGAGATTGACTGACCGATTCCTCGGTTCTCATATCAGGTCCGCGAGCCTTAGCCGCTGCTCGGTAGTTTGCCGTCCTGAGTCCCGAAGACTCGGGACTCGGCAAGGCTGGGGCCTTACGCCACATCCCGCCCGGCCGCTTTTCCATATTTCGCGCTGGTGACTAGCCCCTAGCGATCTCGGTTTTGAGATCCACGGCTTTTCTTGCGGCTGTGAGCTGCGTTTCGTTGAACGCCGATTTCCGCCGGCTCACTTCTATCCACCGATATACTTGGAGGGTGGCGTCGCCGCGCTCGATCGGGAAGCACGCCCTCGTATTCACCGGGAGCCTCGCCCTAGGAATTCTCGCTGGGTGGAGCGCCGTCGGGGCCCAGATCGACCGCGCGGCCTATGACTTTTTTCTGCGCCTCGACCCTCCGCCAGCCGGTTCTTCGCAAGCGGTCATTCTCGCGATTGATGAGCCCAGTCTCGAAGCCTTCGGGGGCCTGTTGCAACTCCGTGACACCCTCGCCCAGGGGTTGACTGCCATCGCCCCGCATGAGCCCGCCGTCGTCGCCATCGACATCGTTCTGGCGGAGCAGGGGACTGAAGCCGCCAACCGACGCCTCGAAGAGGCATTGGCCGCGACACCGAACGTCGTCCTCGCGGCGCACTTGCAGTCCGGCGCCCAGCCCGGCGCCCGGCCCAGAGCAGGGGTCGGTACCGGGCCTGCTTCCGGGCGCGGATGGCAGGAGCCCATCGAGCCCTTCCGGCAGCAAGCGGCAGCGCTCGGACACGTACATGCCGACCCCGACGACGATGGCGTCTGCCGGCGCATTTTGCTCGCCAAGGCCGCCGGTTCGACCCGCCACTGGGCGATGGCGCTCGAAGTGCTGCGCCTTTCGAACGGTGGGCAGACCGTTGTCGAGACCGAATCCGCCCTGGAGTTAGGGAGCTTATCGGTCCCTGCCCGCCACAGGGAAGGCCGCGCGGTACGCATCCGCTATGCCGGTCCCGAGGCCCCGATCGAGCACCTCTCGTTGGCCGAGGTGATCCGCAACCCGGAAACCGCCGCCCGTGTGCGCGGCCGCGTGGTCTTTGTCGGCGTGGTCGTCCCCGGCGGGCCGGACCAGTTTCTGATGACGCCCTACTCCTATGGACAGGCGATGTCGGGCGTCGAAATCAACGCCAACGCTTATGAAACACTGGCGCGCGGGGCGTTTCTGGTTAGTGCGTCGGACTCGCTCGTGTTGCTGATTGCCGCGCTGTTCGCTTTCGCTTTGAGCGCGAATTTCATCGTATTGGGCGGACGCCAGGCGATCGTCGGGGCGGTTGCGCT
>JAKZVK010000662.1:0-3034 GCA_047516085.1 Bryobacterales bacterium | reverse complement strand
CCGCCAGTCCTTCGCGGAACGAGCGCTTCTCGCCGAAGAAACGCGTCATCATGGCACAGATGATCAGCGGGATCAGCGTCCCCACGATGGCGTGCGGGATCGCCGTGAAGACCCCAATCTCGTAGATAAAGGCGTCATACGACATGCCCGCCGCCGCCACGGCCTCCTCGACCCGCGGCACGTTCAACGACTCCTTCATGCCGACGAGAATCGGTGTTCCCACCGCGCCGAAACTCACCGGCGTGCTCTGGATGATCAGCGTCGTCATCACGGCGGCCAGCGCGGGGAAGCCCAGCGAGAGCAGCAGCGGCGCAGCCACCGCCGCCGGCGTGCCGAAGCCCGAAGCCCCCTCGATGAACGAGCCAAACAGCCAAGCCACGATAATCACCTGCACCCGCCGGTCGCGGGAGACGTCGGTGAAGCCCCGGCGAATCGTCGCCGCCGCGCCGCTTTCCCGCAGCGTAAACAGCAGCACGATCGCACCGAAGATGATCCACAGCAGCGTCGATGCAATCACCATCCCCCGCAGGCTCGCCGCCATCGCGTGCACGAACGGCACTTCCCACAGCCACAGCGCGAACAGCAGAGTCATGACATAAGCCACCGGCATGGCCCGCGTCGCCGGCCACCGCAGCACTACCAGGAAGAACATCACAGCAAGGACCGGAAGGATCGCGACAAGCGCGTAGAAGCCGGAGTTGGGTTCCATGGAAAGCTCCCCTGTGGATTCAGTAACTCGGGTCTTGTGTTCGCCGGCCGGTGGCGGGACGAAGGCAGTTGAGCCCGCGTCGGCCCCCATCGACCGAGCGAATGCCCACGACCCACAGGCATAATCGCGAAGTGCTGAGCGTAGCGGCCACGCCGATGGTTGTCAACCGATCGCCAAGGCAGATGGGTCGGAGCCCATGTTGCGCACGCCTTCGGCTCGCTGATTCACGGTTCCAGCAGAGGCCGCCGGTGCAGTTGGGCCGGCGCACCCTTTCTTCCTTTGGCGTGACGAACTAACGTCCCCCAGCGAGAATGCCGGGAGCGCTCAATTCGGGGCCACGGTTCTCCACGTCATGCGAAGCCCGGCGGGAATGCGAAACCTCTTGCCTTGGACCGGAATCACACCGACGCCCGGCAGCCGGATGTCGTTGTAGGTTTCGCTCGTGTCGCGCTTGATTCGGTCCGGGGGGCTAGCGGATAAGACGCTGAGGGGCTACATCTTGTATTGCCCGAGGTCCTCGTCGCTGAGGTTCTCGAGCCAGCGGCGCAGTTCTTCGCTGTTGGCCTTATCGCTCACGGCGGTCACGTTCTTCGACGAGTTGAGCACCTGGTCTTCGACGTAGATGGGGCAGTCGAGCCGCAACGCCACGGCCAGGGCGTCACTTGGGCGCGCGTCGATGGCGATCATCTCGCCCTCGCGCTCGACCCAGATCATAGCGTAGAAGGTGTCTTCTTTCAGATCGCTCACCACGACTTTGCGGACGCCGCCGCCCAAGCCCATCAGCAGGTTCTTGATCAAGTCGTGCGTCATGGGCCGGGGTGTCGGAACCTTCTCGATCTCGAGGGCGATGGCGTTGGCCTCGAACACGCCGACCCATATCGGCAAGACCGATTTGCCGTCCAGATCCTTGAGGATGACGATCGGCATGTTGGTTACCGGATCCATCATCAGACCTCGAATTCTCATCTCGATTTGCATTGCACACCCTCGTTGATCTGAGCCTGCTCCCTATTGTAGAATCCGAAACCCGTTGAAGGCGGCGGAGTCTCTCGACAACATCTCGCCGACCAGCGAATTCGGGCCCGACGCTGTCACCCGGACGCGGCAATAGCCGCCTCGCAAGTCCACGTCCCCGGCAAGCCCGGCCGGGTCGCCGAAGTTCAGCACGCGATTCTGCGTCGTGCGCCCGATCCACTGCTGCCACTTTTCGCGGCGGCCCTCGACCAGCACCTCTTCGTCCCGGCCGATTAGATCCGCGTTGCGGCGAAGCTGGATGCGGCGCTGCTTCTCCTGTACGATCGACAGCCGGCGTGATTTCTCTTCATCGGGAATCGCGTCGGCATAGGACGCAGCGGCCGTGTTGGTCCGCGGAGAATATTTGAACGAGAAGATCGAGTCGTACTCGACCTCGTCGAGCAACGACAGCGTCTGCTCGAATTCGTTTTCACTCTCGCCCGGAAAGCCGACGATGATGTCGGTGCTGATCGCGATGTTGCGCCGCGCCTGCTTCATCGTCTGAATACGTCCCAGGTACTCCTCGCGAGTATACTCGCGCGCCATGCGCCGAAGTACGGCGCTCGACCCCGATTGCACCGGCAGATGCACGTGGTCGCACAGCACTGGGTTCGCCTCAATCGCCTCGACGATCTCCGGCGTGAAGTCGCGTGGGTGCGATGTCGTGAAGCGCACCCGCCGGATGCCCGGCACGCGCCCCACGACCGTCAACAGTTGGGCGAAGTCCATGCCCGCCGGCGAGGGGTCGCGGTAGCTGTTGACGTTCTGCCCCAGGAGCTGAATCTCACTGTACGCCTGCCCCGCCAGGCGTTGGGCCTCTTCGAGGACGCTCGCGCTGGTGCGGCTGCGCTCGGGACCACGCGTGAACGGTACCACGCAATAGGCGCAGTTCTTGTCGCAGCCCTCGATAATCGTCAGGAAAGCCTTGTAGGGATTGTCGCGCCTAGTGAGGGGCGTCTCGAAGGTCTCGTCGGTGTCGAGGCTCAATCCCGTGACGCGATCCTCGCCGGCTTCGACGCGTTCGAGCAACTGCGGCAGGCTGTTGTAGCTGGCCGACCCGCAGACGAGGCTGACGTGCGGCGCTTGCTCGAAGATCTCCTCGCCCTTGTGTTGCGCGACACAGCCGAGCACGCCGAATACCTTGCCGGCGGCCTTGGCTCGTTTGAAATTGGCGAGCCGCGAAAAGACCTTCTGCTCGGCCTTATCGCGAATGCTGCACGTGTTATAGAGGACCAGCCCGGCTTCGTCGGGTGATTGCACTTGGCTGTAGCCCCGCGAGGCCAGAGTCCCGCGGACCTTCTCGCTGTCGTG
>JAKZVK010000661.1:0-3319 GCA_047516085.1 Bryobacterales bacterium | reverse complement strand
ACACTGCAGCAGGTCAATCAGCTCGTCGAGGCCAGCGAAGCGGAGCCCGATCTTGGGTTCATGGCGCGGCTGCTCGCCCTCTGCTCGCTGCCGCGCACGAATCCACGGGACCGGCAAGAATACGTCCGGCGCAACGGGCCGCACGTCCTAATCCTGAGCGCCGGGGGCTGGCCAAAGCGGTTGCCGTTCGGCAACCTGCCGCGTCTACTCCTGGCCTGGGTCTGTTCCGAGGCCGTGCGGACGCAGCGCCGCGATCTAGTGCTCGGCCGCTCCCTCTATGAGTTCATGCGAAAGCTCGGCCTCGAAGATCGCAGCGGGGGGCGTCACGGCGAGCGCGCCCGGCTCAAGAATCAAATGCGCCGGCTCTTTCATTCCCACGTGGAATTGATTTACGAGGACGCTCGCGGGGAGCGGTTCGTGAACTCAGCTATCGCGGATCGCGGGGAGTTCTGGTGGGACACCACGCGACCCGACGCGCCCGTGTTGTGGGACAGCACGATCCAGCTCGGGGAGCAGTTCTTCAACGAGGTTATCGCGCATCCGATCCCACTCGACCTGAACGTCCTCAAGGCGGTTAAGCGATCGCCCCTCGGCCTCGACCTGTACCTCTGGCTCACCTATCGCACGTTCGCGCTCAAGCGCCCATTACGGCTCACGTGGCCGCTGCTCTACCGGCAGTTCGGAGTAGACCCGGCCAGGGCGGGCAATGCGCGCACGGTAGACGCCTTCCGCACGGACTGTTTGCGCGAGCTGCAGAAGATCAACCGCGCGTGGCCGGACCTGCACTACCAGACGGTCAAGGGGGCGCTGGTGCTCTCGCCCTCGCCGCCGCGCATCGCGCCGTCGCAGCTGCGCCTCGTGGAATAGCCAATGGGCAAGGCTGAAGCAAGCGTGGAAGAACTCGTCGGGATGATCGAGCGCGGGGAACTGCGCCTGCCCGAGATGCAGCGTCGCTACGTATGGCGCTCGACCCGGGTGCGTGACCTACTCGATTCGCTGTATCGAGGATACCCTTCCGGCGCGATTCTCCTTTGGGATACCGACGAGGAGGTCCCGCTTCAGGATTTCGCGATCGCACAGCAAGGGAACCCCTACCAGAGCACGCGGCTTCTGCTCGATGGCCAGCAACGGCTCACTTCGCTCTCGGCCGTGATTCGCGGCGTGCCTGTGGGGGTGCGAGGGCGCCAGAAGCCGATCGAGCTGCTCTTCAACCTGGAGCACCCGGAAGAGTTGGCCGTGGTGACGGAGGTGAACGAAGAAGGAAACGATGAAGAGGACGAGGAGGAGCTAATCGAGGACGAGGTCGATTCGAGCGAGGACGAGCTCCAGAAGCGTTTCGATCGGATGACCTTCGTGGTCGCGACGAGGAAGCTTGAGCAACTTCCCTGCTGGGTGAAGGTCTCCGAGGTTTTCAAGAGCGACAGCGATCGCCCGTTCTTGAAGCGCGCGGGCATAACCGATCTCGACGACCCACGGGCAGAGAAGTACAGCCAGCGCCTGGCGCGCATGCGTGGAGTGCGGAAGTACGTGTACCGCATGGACATCCTGGAGCGTGCGCTCTCCTACGACGAGGTGACCAAGATCTTCGTCCGGGTTAACTCCCTCGGAGCCAAGCTCCGAAGTTCCGATCTGGCGCTCGCCCAGATCACGGCAAAGTGGCGGGGTGCGCTGAAGATCTTTCAGACGTTCCAGGGGCAATGCGGCAAGGCCGGCTTCGACCTCGACCTAGGCCTCCACCTGAAGAACCTGGTCGCTTTTGCCACGGGGCAGTCGCGCTTTCTAACCGTCGGCAGCCTTCCAGTCGGGACTCTACAGCGCGCCTGGAAGGAATGCGTGCCCGGAATGGAGTTCGCGCTCAACTTCCTCAAGAGCAACGCAGGACTCGACAGCCCTGCGCTCCTCTCGTCGCCGTTCCTGCTCGTCACGCTGGGCTACTATGGACACAAGAGGGACTACGAGATCGGGGCCGGAGAGGCCGAACAGCTTCGCCACTGGGTGCTCGTCGCAAACGCCAAAGGGCGGTACTCGCGGGGATCGAGCGAGACGTTACTTGACCAGGATCTCTCGACCCTGCGACATGGAGGCGGCTCAGGAGAGCTCATCGACCGGCTGCGGTTGCAGGTCGGCCGCCTCGATATAGCGCCCGAGGAATTGGAAGGTCGCAATCAGCGCAGCGCACTGTTTAAGACGATGTTCCTTGCCTTCCGGACCGCTAATGCCCGCGACTGGCACTCGAATCTGGCGATTTCATTGGGACACCGGGGCGCTCAGCACCGACTCCAATTCCACCACGTCTTTCCGAAGGCGATTCTGAAAAGCAGTTATACGGCGCGCGAGGCCGACGACATTGCGAATCTGGCCTTCATCGGTGGCAAGACCAATCGAAAGATCAACGACAAGGCACCGAACCAGTATTTCCCGACTCTGATCAAGAAGTCGGGCCCCGGCGCGTTCGAAGCACAGTGCATCCCCACGCAAGATCACCTGCTCGATGTCGGAGCGTACAAATCCTTTCTCGGGGAAAGGCGAAGACTCGTGGCCGAGCGGTTAAATGAGTTTTTCGCTGTCTCCCAGGAACCGCGAATGGCACCATGAGAACTCTGTGGGCGAACGCGGGCCGGGGCGAACTCACCCACTTCCCACCGCGAGGATGGCAGGCTTCGCCCTCGCTGTTGAAAAATCACCACAAGGCACGAAAAAAGCCCGGATAGCCTCCGCAGTCCGGCCGCAGCCGGTAAATCACGCCTGTGACCTGACCGAACTGTTACCAATAGTGAGGTGTTTTACTGCGCAGAATGAGGACTGCTACGGTGAGCCGAGATGAACGGAAACGCCTACGACGTGATCCACGATGCCATCGTCAACACGAAGGTCATCCGGGCCATCTACCGCGCTCACGAACGAGTAATGTGCCCGCACCTGCTCGGCACCAAAAATGGGCGAGCCCAAGCCCTGTTCTACCAGTTCGCAGGCCACAGCAGTTCTGGCCTTGAACCCGATGGATCCAGCAACAACTGGCGCTGTATGTTCCTCGACGAGCTGTCAAACGTTCGGTCCGAGGATGGAACATGGCACACTGCCCCGAATCACTCTCGCCCGAGCACCTGCGTTGACACGGTTGCTGTTGAAGTAGAGTTCTAGGCTGCGGTCGCCTTGCTCCGGTTGCCGTAACGCGAGTTCATCCATTCCGCATACTCGCGAGCACGACGCTCATCGTCACCCCCACCCCAAAAGCTTGCACACAATACGTGCCCGTCGGGTGCCCCAACCAATGCCTCAACCCGCCAGCCACCGAGTCCATCTTCCTCAGGAACAATCT
>JAKZVK010000660.1:0-3889 GCA_047516085.1 Bryobacterales bacterium | reverse complement strand
GTTCACGCTGTCCGCGTCGGTCAGGAACGGCGGCAATGGCGACGCGCCGGCTACGACCTTGCGCTACTACCGGTCGGCGGACGCGGCGATCACGACCTCCGACACGCAGGTCGGTACGTCCGCGGTCGCGGAGCTTGCCGCCTCCGGCAGCGCCAGCCAGTTGGTGGATCTGACCGCGCCGGCGACGCCGGGAACGTACTACTACGGGGCGTGTGTCGACGCGGTGACGGACGAGTCGGACACGACGAACAACTGTTCGGGATCCGTCAAGGTCGCCATATTGCAGCCCGATCTCGTTGTGGGGGCGCCGTCGGTCAGCAAGAGCGACCCCGAGGCCGGTGAGCAGTTCACGCTCCGGGTGACCGTGGAGAACAATGGCGAGGGGGGGGCGGATGCCACGACACTGCGCTACTACTACTCGACCGACACGGCGATTACGACATCCGACACGGCGTTGGACACGGACGCAATCGGGGGGCTCGCGGCTTCCGGTACCAGCAGCCAATCCGTGGATCTGGCGGCGCCATCGACGCCAGGCACGTACTACTACAGGGCGTGCGTGGACGCGGTGACGGACGAATCGGATACGACGAACAACTGCTCGACCTCGGTGCAGGTAACGGTGCCGCAGCCGAAGCCTGACCTTGTGGTGGGGACGCCGTCGGTAGACGATAGAGGTCCCGCGGCCGGGGCGGCATTCACGCTGTCCGCGACGGTGGAGAACGAAGGCGGTGGAGCCGCCGCGGCGACCACGCTGCGCTACCACCGGTCGGCGGACGCGACGATCTCCAGGTCGGACACGGAGGTTGGCGCGGACGCAATCGGGGGGCTCGCGGCTTCCGGTACCAGCAGCCAATCCGTGGATCTGGCGGCGCCATCGACGCCCGGCACGTACTACTACGGGGCGTGCGTGGACGCGTTGACGGACGAGTCGGACACGACGAACAACTGCTCGGCATCTGTGCAGGTGACGGTACCGGTGGCGGAACAGCAAGTCCCTCCGACTCTGGTTACCAACGATCCCCCCCGGTACAACTCTCAGGACTACGAATTCCAGGTGGTACAAGTAGCGACCGGACTCCGATATCCGTGGTCGTTGGCGTTTCTGCCCGACGGAGACCTCCTGGTCACCGAACGCGCGGGCTATTTGAAGCGAATCGACGCACAAGGCAGCATCCAAGTCATAAACGGACTGCCGACGATCTCCGCGTTCAACCAGGGTGGCCTTCTCGACGTGGTGTTGGATACGTCCTTCGCGCAGAATCAGCGCATCTACTTTTCCTACTCGCAGCTTGACGGCGGCTACCGGACTGCGGTGGCGCGAGCCCAACTGAGCGACAATCAGCTCAACGGGGTGCAGATCATCTTCACCATGAACAAGCCGTCAACAGGATCGACTCACTTCGGTTCGCGGCTGGCAATGCTTTCCGACGGCGACCTGGTGGTGACGTTGGGCGACCGGGGAGAGCGTAACCGCGCTCAGGACCCTTCCGATCACGCCGGATCGGTACTGCGCATCCAGTCGGACGGTAGCCCGTCGTCGCGAAACAAAGAATTCGATATTCCCAACGCGGCCGCCGAGGTGTTTACCTTTGGTCACCGGAATCCCCAGGGGTTGGCCATTCATCCGACAACCGGCGCCATATGGATTCACGAGCACGGCCCACAGGGCGGGGACGAGGTCAACATCCTGATTGGCGGGGCCAACTACGGCTGGCCTGTGGTGACCTTCGGAACCGAATACAGCGGCGAGAAGATCAGCGAAGGTACGGAGAAGGAGGGAATGGAGTCCCCGCTACTGCAGTGGACGCCATCAATTGCGCCCTCGGGAATGGCATTCTACACCGGAGACGACTTCCCGCTCTGGAACGGTAATCTGTTCGTGGGGGCGCTCGCCGGCCGGCACCTGCGTCGTATTGCGTTTCAGAACGGGGCGGGCGCGCAGCAGGAGGTGCTTCTACAGGATGTCCTCGGGCGCATTCGGGATGTTCGCCAAGGCCCGAACGGCCGGTTGTGGCTCCTGACGGACGCGTCCAACGGCGGCATCTACCGTATCGAACCAGTTCCTCCAAAATAGGGAATTATATATACGAAAGTAACACGAGCAGCCCGGTACGAGTGAACGCTTCGCGGCCACTTGGTGCTATTCCTCGCGCATGGACTTAGGCGGCCTGAGGACTGCCTGCGCCAGCGCCTCCGGGGACACGTTGAGCGCGGCTCCCACGGTGACGGCTTCTTGGGTGGCCTACCGGGGCTACGCTTCTTGGTTTCTGGTTCCTGCGGCTGCTTACTCAGCTCGTCCCTCCTGCCGTTCAATTGTGCGCACCCTCCATGAGGCTTTCTGTCTCAACTTGGCATAGTGGGCGCTGGGGGGCGCCGCTTTTCAAAATGACGCACTACCCGGCTCTTTCGAGCTCTTTCGGTTCCTTTTGTGCCAAGAATTTGCTCCATTCTTCCATGAGAACCCGTCGCCGCTCGAACAAGTCTGAGCGCATGTAGGCAGCCTCGACGCGGTTCGGGTTGACGTGAGCAAGTGCCTGCTCGGCAACCTCGCGCGGTGCGTCGGTGGCCTCGGCGCACCAGTCGCGGAACGATGAGCGGAACCCGTGCGGTGTACAGCCGAGGCGTAGTTCATGGGACAGCTTGATCAGCGTCATGTCGCTCATGGCTTTACCGCGAGCGCTCGGAAACAGCAGCCCGCTCCCGTCCGCCAGCGCGAGCGCTTCACCGAGTACCTGGACTGCCCTCGTAGACAACGGCACGCGGTGTTCACGATTCGCCTTCATGCGATCCGCCGGCACGGTCCAGACGCGCGGCTCAAGATCGACTTCAGACTAACGAGAAAGCCGCGCCTCGCCGGATCGACGTAGCGCGTTGCTCGACGGCAAGAGTCCCGGTGATGGCGCAGGTTGGAGGTGCCCAGGCGTGAAACTCCGAGGAACCGCGCAGGGCTGGCCGTCGCTGAGCGGTTAGTAGAATAGGACCGCGCCCGGAGCTATTGAATCGCTACGGGGCAACGAAGGTGCATGGAGGATAACGACGCGCGGCACTCTACGGGCCTGGTGTAGATCGGCTACCCTATTGCCACGGTGATACTTACAGCGCTTGGGGGTGCGCAACCATGAGCGTGCCGCAGGTTTCTACCCCACTGTAGCCGGGGCTCGTCGACCATGTTGCCCACCGGCCGCTCCGCTTCTCTACCCTACAAACACCAAGTGGTCGCAATCGTGATAATGAGCGCAACCATGATTCCTATAATTCATTTCTCTATATATAGATACGCTGCTTTACGTAGCTGCCCGACAGGGATTCGAACCCCGACGAACAGATCCAGAGTCTGTCGTGCTACCGTTACACCATCGGGCAGAGAACAGGCGTCAATATAGCATATCCGCCGGTGCAGCGTCAGCTATCGATTCGGGGAATCACGGGAGGAGATAGGTGGCGGCGGCCTGCGGGCCGGCCATCACGTTGAACTTCTCCGCGTACTTGACGCCGCACTCGTTGCCCACCGCGGCGCGCCGCTTGCGCAGGTTGTCGGCGGCGTTCTGCCAGTTGTACACCGAGGCGTACAGTTCCATCACCTCCTCGATCTTGGCCATGTGCGGGGTGATGTCGACGTAGAACGGAGGATACGGGCTGGCGTCGTCGTAGTAGGCGAAGAACGCCAACTGCTTCGGGCGGTGCGCCGGCAGCGGCGCCACCATGCGCGGCAGCCGGGCGTAGGTCACCGCGTCTTGCATGAGCTGGCCGAGGTTGCGGTGGTCGGGGTGGCCGCGCAGGAAGTTCCAGGTCACGATGGCGTCGGGGCGCACGTCGGCCACCAGCCGCGCCAACTCCAGCGCCTCCTCGTGGGAGCGCCCGATGTGGGCGTCAGGGAACGCGAGCT
>JAKZVK010000659.1:0-8053 GCA_047516085.1 Bryobacterales bacterium | reverse complement strand
GAATCAGGCGATCACGTTCGGAGTCGTGTTCGCGGGACTCGGGGTTTTTCGATAGCTTGGTGTACATCTGTGGTATCAATGGAACACGGTCTTGTTGAGCAGCAAGTCAAGCACGAACGGCGCCGTAGCCGGAGCAAGGTCCTCGGGGACACGTTGTCCGTTGGTAAAAAACGAAAGCGGTAGCCGAGTGCGTGCTGTTTCGTTGAGAATCGACCCGAAGGTCTCGGTCTCGTCCAAGCGGGTGAAGAGCAGCTTGTCGGGACGGAACATGCGAAAGTTTTCGATGTTGCGTCGCAAGTCGCTCGGCTTGGCCGTCGCGCCGAGCACGAGGTGGATATCGACACTTTCCAACTGGATCAGCACCTTAGCCAAGCGCCGTGCCTGCTCCCACTCCGCTGGACCGTATCCGGGCGTGTCGATCAGAATGAGGTCGGGCGGCTCCTCATCTTGGGGGTCGTCCCGGCCG
Source organism: Bryobacterales bacterium (assembly GCA_047516085.1). GTDB lineage: Bacteria > Acidobacteriota > Terriglobia > Bryobacterales > UBA6623 > JAKZVK01. The sequence continues at coordinate 7,587 of JAKZVK010000659.1, read as the reverse complement.
GCCGGGATCGATTCCCCAGCCAACATCGATTCCAGGATGCCGGGCAGCGCTTCCGGCTCAGCCACTCGTGTGACATCCATGTCAAGGACAGCGGCGTAGGCCTCCAGATGCTCGGCCGCACCGACTCGAATAGGGTCGATCGTGACAAGCCGGATGTTCCGGTCCGCGGCCAAGCCGTAGCGGAAGGCGAGTTTCGCGATCGTGGTTGTCTTGCCGGTTCCGCTTGGTCCGATGAGGGCGGCCGCTCGTGGCTCGGCGCCGGGCAGGCCGAGCAGATTGGCCGTACGGCATAACAACTCCAAGCGCTGGCCGAGGATCTCCCACAGTTGATCGCGGTGCATCCCCTGGCCCGTGGCCCCTTCGAGTCCGGTGAGGAGATGCGCCGCCAGTGTGGGCTCGACCTCGTTGTGCGTCAGATACAGATAGGCCTGGGAGGCCATGGGGTCGGAGAGCAACTCGCCGTTCGAAAGGAACGCGATATTCTGCACTGGCTGGTGAACTTCGATGGCATGTCGCAGTTTCTCGAAGTCGTCAGAAAGCCTTGTCACCGCGTCGGCGAGGCGGCGGTTCGATCGGGATGGGGGCCTGGCGGTCGTTGCCGGCTCCAGCTCCGTCGTGGCCGTGGTGGAAGGTGTGGGTTGCCCGCTCTGGAGCGCACCAGCCGCGGCTCCCGCTGCCATGGATCTAGGAACACCTGTCTCCTGGGCAGCACTTTGAGCGGCCACTCCGCTGAGCACCCTAGTTCCGGGCCCCCGGGACTGCACTCCGAAAGAGCCTCTATCGTTCGAATGGGGCACGGAAGGGCTGGAGTTCGCCACTGGTGAACTCCGCTCTTGTCCGCCTGCGGCAAACCGAGAAGGAAGGAAGCCGCGCTGTGCGATCCCCGGAGCTAGACCGGCCGACAGCTCGTTGCCGGGTTCCTCGACCGGAGACACGGGCGGGCCGGGGGCGGCCTCGTCGTTGATCATTTCCGGGACGAATCTCTTCCAATGGGGCAGCCCAAGCGCCGAGGTGGGGGCCGGAGTGCGGGCCGGGGTCGGAGCCTGGGCCGCCTGCGGCGCGGCAGGCTCGCCTCGGTCCGCGTCGCGCGGGCCGTCACGAGCGGGCAGACCGTTGGGCGGCAGCTCTTCTTCCCCCGCCGCTTCTTCCCCCGCCGGGGTTTCGGTCGCGGTCCACTGCTGCGGCGGCAGCGGCGGGGCTGTAGCTGGCGGAGGCTGCACGCTGTCTGCAACGGGGCGCTCAGGTACCGCGAAGGTCACTTCGTACCTGGATTCTTCTCCCTCTGTCTTTCTCGATCCAAGAAAAACTGCGTTCTCTCCCAGCTCGATTCCGGCCAAACGTGCGGCGGCTTCAACCGTCTCAGCGTGATAGCTCTTGAGCTTCATGTGAGGTCCTCCTTCTCAACAGCCGGACGCGACACGCGGGCGTGTTCCCCACCCGTGGCGCGCGGCCTGCCTGAACTCCTGCCGAACTTCGCTGAACAAACTCTCCCCTCTCCTCACGAGAAGTCCTCCTACCGAATAACCCCCAGCGAGACGATCTTGACCTGCGGCGGCATCTCGCCATGCGAGAGCACCGCCAGCAGCGGCAGTTCGTTCTCGACGATCTGCCGCAACGAGAACCGAATGGTGGATGAGCAGATCAGGATGGTGGGTCCCTGCAACTGGCCGACGGTCTGCTTGACCTTTTGGAGGATTTCTCCGATCGTGTTCGGCGCCAACATGAGCCGTGTCATGATCTCCGTATGCTCGACTCCGGCCTGGATGGTCTGCTCGATGGCCGGGTCCATGAAGAACGCAGGTAGCTCTCCCGTGTCATTGAGATACGGTTTGACCAAGGTGCGCGTGATCGCCTGACGAACGAACTCGGTGAGCAGCGTTGCGTTCTTGGTGGTCGCGCCGGCTTCGGCCAGCGCTTCGAGAATCGACACCCCATCGCGGATCGAGACGCGTTCGCGCAATAGGTTCTGCAAGACGCGTTGCACGAGCGAGAGCGGCAACAACTTGGGAACGAGGTCTTCGATAAGCCGCGGGTTCTCCTCGCGGATGCGGTCGAGGTAGCTGTTGGTGTCTTGGCGCGTGAGCAGCTCGTGCGCGTAGGTTCGGATCAGCTCTGTCAAATGGGTCGCGACAACGTTGGCGGCATCGACGACGGTGTAGCCCATCACCCCGGCCTTGTCGACATCGGTGGCCGCGATCCACGTCGCGGGCAGACCAAACGCGGGCTCGCAGCAAGCCGCACCTTCGAGCTTGCCCTGGGCATGCCCCGGATTGATCGCCAGTTCGGCGTTCGCCTGCAACTCGAAGCGCGCCCCCTCGGCGCCCTTCAGCAGGACGATGTACTCACGGGACTTGAGGTCGAGGTTGTCCGTCACACGAACCGGCGGCAGCACGAAGCCCAACTCCGTGGCCAATTGGCGGCGCACGCCGGCAATGCGCTTGAGCAAGGTGCCGCCTTGCTGGGAGTCCACCAGCTTCACCAGACCTAGCCCGACCTGAATCGCCAGCGGCTCAACACGCAGCAAGGTCTCGACGTTCTCTCGATCCGCCAACGGTGAGGGCGCGGGCAACGCCGCCGGCTGGGCCGCCTTTTGGCGCAGGTTCCATCCCAGGCCTCCGACCCCGGCGCCGAGCAGCAGGAACGGCAGCGTCGGCAGTCCCGGTATGATCGCCATCGAGCCCAGCACGGCCGAGGCGATGAGCAACGGCTCGGGCTGCAGGAACATCTGCTTGCCGAAGTCGGCTCCCAATCGCGACTCGCCGGCGGCACGGGTCGTGATCACGCCACCGGAAACCGAGATCAGCAAGGCCGGAACGACGGTGACAAGGCCATCGCCGACCGTCAGGATAGTGTAGGTCTCGAGCGCCTCGCTCAGACTCATGCCATGCCGCAAGGCGCCGATCAGGATGCCGGCAACAATGTTGACGGCCGTGATGATAATGCTGGCGATGGCGTCGCGCTGCGTGAAGCGGACGGCACCGTCCATCGCTCCGTAGAACTCCGCTTCGCGTGATACGTCCTGGCGGCGCTGGCGCGCTTCGGTCTCATCGATGAGTCCGGCATTGAGGTCGGAGTCGATGCTCATCTGCTTGCCGGGAAGGGCGTCCAAGGTAAAACGCGCGGTCACTTCCGAAATGCGGACCGCGCCGTGGTTGATCACCACGTACTGGATTGCGATCAGCAGCGTGAAGATGACGATGCCGATGATCAAGTCGCCCGCCACCACGAAGTTGCCGAAGGCCTCGATCACCTCGCCGGCGGCGTCGGTGCCCTGGTGGCCGCCGAGCAGGATCAGCCGCGTGCTCGAAATGTTGAGCGACAGCCGCAGAATAGTCAGCAGCAGCAGCAGCGACGGATACACGCTGAACTCTACTGGCCGGGTGATGTACATCGTCGTGATCAGAGTGATGATCGAGATCGTCACGTTGACCGAGATCAACAGGTCGAGAAGGTAGGGTGGCACCGGCAGCACCATCATCAACACAATCAGCATGATCCCCAGCGGCACGGCTGCGTTGAGCCGATTCGCTGTCGGTAGTGCGATGGTGGTGGCCATGATCAAGAGGCCGGAACAGCCAAGGGCCTAACCGGCGCTATCGGGAACACGGGAGAGGCCGCCGCTTACGGCTCCGGCGACCGCCGTGGAAACTCAGGGCAAGCGCTGAGTTTCCTCGTCTTTGGGGCCGCACCGAATCGCGCTTGCCGCGGCTCTCGAAGACAGGAGTATCCCGGACGCTAGGGAACCCCCTTAGTCAATCGGTAGATGTGAGCGAGAATTTCAGCCACGGCGCGATAAAGATTGGCGGGAATCTCTCCGCCGATGTCGGCGCTCTGGTAGAGGGCCTGCGCCAACGGCGGGTTGACGACGATCGGGATGTCGTGCTTTTCGGCTTCAGCGCGGATGCGTAAGGCTAGGTAATCCAGTCCTTTAGCGAGGACCAAGGGGGCGGCCATGACCTCGGGCTCGTACCGCAAGGCGACGGCGTAGTGAGTGGGGTTGGTGACGACAACGGTGGAATTGGGAACGGCACTCATCATGCGCTGCCGCGCCATCTCGCGTTGCAGGCGGCGCAGCTTCGCCTTGATCTGCGGGTTCCCTTCGAGGTCTTTGTGCTCTTGCCTTACTTCCTGCTTGGTCATCATGATCTTCTTGTGGATCTTCCGCCGCTGCCGGTAGAGGTCGAACAGGCCGGCCACCAACAGCACCACCGCCGCCTTGGCGAGCAACTCGGCTAGGGCCTGGCCCATGAACGCCGCCCCGGCCTCGAAGGAAAGCTTGGGAAGCTGCAGGAAGCCGTCGATCTCATCCCGGACGATGTACCAGAACACCCAGCCGACCAGCGGCAACATCACCAGCGCCTTGAGCGTCTGGCTGAGGTTTTCACTTGGCAGCTCGGAGAGCTTTTGCTTCGGGTTGAGGCGATTGAAGTCGGGCGTAAGACGCTTGGGTGTCAGCGCAAACCCGGTTTGCGACATGTGGCTCAGGATGCCGATGCTTACCAGAACCAGCGCGTACACGCCCATGAACGACATCGGTCCGGTGGCCAGCGACGCCGTCGTCTCGCGCAGCGCTTCGATCGTGATCGTTCCCTCGAAAGCCTCGCGGAACAGTCCCCGGGTCATCTCCACCAACCCCCCCACGGCCTCGTCGCCGTAGACCCATAGCATCAGCACCGCCGCTGCGAACTGAACGGCCGAGGTAAAGTCCTTGCTCGCAGGGACTTGCCCTTCCTCCCGCGCCTTCTGCTTGCGGCGGGGAGTTGGTTGTTCCGAGCGTTGCCCTGAGTCCTCAGCCATCGCGCACTCAGCGATTCACCAAAGTAGTGATCACCTCTTGCGTTTCCATCGCGAGGTCGTAGAACAGTCTCGGGCCGAGCAACAACAATGGGTAGATCAAGGCAGTCGCAGCGATGATCTTGGCCGGGAAGGCCAGCGTGAGGAGTTGCAGCCGGCTGTTGATCTGGTTCAACAGTCCTAGAGTTAAGTCGATGAGCAACAACACCGCGACCACCGGGAACGCCAGCCGCGCCCCGGTTTCGATAACGGTGGCGCCCAACTCGATGAGCATCACGGCGTCGGCGGGCCGGGTGCGGAAGTGTCCCAGCGGCCAGCTCTCGAGGCTGTCGGCCAACGCCCGCACGACATGCAGATGAAGATTGAAGCCGAAGAACAGCAGGCTGGCGTGCAGGGCGAAGATCACGTTGAGAATGGAGGCGTCCACCTGGGTTGTCGGGTCGACGGTGTTGATGTAGGAGTAGCCCGCCTGAAAGCCGAGGATCTGGGCGGCCAGCCCGAAGGCCTCCAGCAGCAGGCCAACCGCTGCTCCGATCGCCAGGCCGAACGCCGCCTCCGCCGCCAACATTCCCGTCAACTGCCAGGCCACCGCGGGTGATGAAAGAACGCTGGCGTCCTGCACCCCGTGGGCGAACGGCGACAGCAGGAAGGCCAGGGCCGCTGCCAACAGAATCTTGGGCTGCGAAGGGAGGCGGTTGGCTCCGGGAATCGGCACGAACACGAGGATGCCCGACGTTCGTGCCAGCAGCAGAACGTAGTTGATAATCCACGCGGTGGTGAACTCAAGCGTCACGGCGGCTGGCAGCTCTCGCGCCCCAAGGGTGCATCTTGTGGCAGGTCAATCGGGTTCGCGGTCATCGCGCGAAACGATCCAGCCCACCGAATAGGTCGCTCGTATACTGCACCATCCGGTCGGCCATCCAGGGCAGCAGCAACAGCAACCCGAATAGGAACACGAGCAATCGCGGTAAGGAGTTAAACGCGGGATCCTGCATCGAGGTCAGGATCTGGACCAAGCTCACGACGATGCCCGCGGCGAAGCCGAGCAACAGAATCGGGCCACCCACGGTCAGGGCGGTCCAGAAGGCCTGACGCGTCACCTCCACGGCAAGATCGACGTTCACGAGGCGCACTCTCCCAACGTCATTGATGGAATCCCTTCACCAGAGACCCGACGACCAGGTTCCAGCCATCCACCAGCACAAACAGCAGCAGCTTGAACGGCATCGAGAGCATGACCGGTGGCAACTGAATCATGCCGAGCGAAAGCGTGATCGAGGCGACGAGCAAGTCAATCACGAGAAACGGAAAAAACAGCACGGCTCCGATCTGGAACGCTACCCGCAACTCCGAGAGCACGTAGGCCGGCATCAGGATCCTTAGTTCGAGCCCGTCGATGTTGTTGGGGCGGGATGTGCCGGTGATATCGAGAAAGAGCGCCACGTCCTCTTCGCGAACGAACCGCGCCATGTACTTCTTGAGCGGGTCCGCGGCCTTTTCGAGTGCCTCGTACTGGTTGATTTCGCCCTGCTGCAGAGGCACAATCGCCTCGGCGTGGACCTGGTCCACCACCGGCTGCATCAAGACCACGGTCAAGAACAGCGCCAGTCCCAGCAAGGTTTGGTTTCCCGGCGCCGTCTGTGTTCCGATCGCTTGCCGCAAGAAGTGCAACACCACCACGATTCTCAGAAAGGGCGTCAGCGACGCGATCACCGCCGGCAGCAGCGTCAGCAGCGTGAGCAGTACGAGGATTTGCAGAGGCAGACCCATCTCGCCGTTGCTGTCTACGATAGAGATGCCTGGAAACGGGATCGTCGGTGGCGTGGGAGAGGAAGGCGATTGCGCCGGCAGCGGCAGAGCGCTCAGCAGCAGAAGTGCGAGCCACGGCCAGGGCTTGCGACTCCGTACTCGAGTTCTCGGAGGGCATTCGGTTCGAACTCCCCGTTCCTCCCCCGAGGAACCGTCATTCGCAACCAGGGAAACTCGCTGTGCCAACATCTCCACTAGGCGGAGGATGCTCCTTTGGCCCGCCCTCCCCCTTTGTTCCAGACCAACTTCGACCACTCCTTGAACGAAACGGTCGGCGTTGATTCACCCACGGCAAGTTCGGTCAGAGACAACTCGGCCAACGTCGAGACCTGGTCCTTGGTGGTCCCAACCAGGAAGCATCGTCCCGCAACGCGGACGAGCGAGAGTGATTTCGCCGGTCCCAGGGCGACGGACTCGATCACCGACATGTGGCGGCCTTGCCGCTGTGCGGTTCCGAACCGCCGAAGAAGCCAGAGCACTCCCCCGAGTAGTCCGAAGACGAATGCTAGAGAAAGAAGGGAGGTCCACATAAGGCCGCTACCCGGAACCCTCTTGCCCGTCGTCGGGCAGCGCCAGGTCGGTGACCCGCAGGCCCATCATGTCTTCGATCACCACGATCTCGCCGTTGCCGACGATCAGACCGTCGAGCAGCAGATCGACGTTCTCTCCCGCGGATCGCTCCATCTCGACGACGGAGTCCACTTGCAGAGTGAGAACCTCTTTGACCGTGACCCTCTTGCGGTCCAACTGCACCCCAACGTGGATCGGAATGTCGGCAAATCGCCCGAATGCCTCGTTGTCGGAGACGTTGAGCGGCGGCGCCGACGCTTCTGGTGGGAGGGCGGGCGGCGGCGCGGGCCTGCGCTTCGCGCCGCCGGGGGCCTTCGGCCCGAGCTTGGCTCCTTCGTCTGGGGCAGCCGCCATCAAGAATTACCGTTTCAGACTCAGCGCCTCCTGGTTCAGTTCGTCGGCCGTCGTGATCAC
>JAKZVK010000658.1:0-4646 GCA_047516085.1 Bryobacterales bacterium | reverse complement strand
CCGCGGCGGCGCCTCCACCGCCAACCCGCAGCCCCAGCAGCCCTCGCAGCCCCCATCACCGGGAACGGAGGGTGGAAACGATGTCTTGTGAACACCTGGAAACGATGTCTGGGTACTTGACAGCATGCCGTGCCCCTACATCACGGGCCGCGCCGTAAACGTGCTCACGACTTCATCATCTCGTCCCAAGTCACCTCGCGCCGCAAGTCGATCGCCATGCGTCCCATCAGGGCGGTTAGAGTGCTCTCGGCGCCGCGAACGCCGACGTTCTCGGGCTTGCCTTCACGCACACGCTGCACGAACTGGTGCACCGAATCGCGGGTAATGTTGTGCGGCGCGTCAACGCGAACCGAGTTGTCCTGGCCGCGATGGTGCGTCCAGTAGTGCCGGGCCGTTTCGACGACCTCGTTCGCTCCGAAGAACTTCTCATGAACGTCACGATAAAAGCTCGGCGTGATCTGCGAACCGATCAGAGTGGCCTGCACGTTGTCTTCGTAGTCGAAAACGACGGTAATATGGTCGGCCATGTCACCGGCCTTCATGATCGTGCGGCCACCGCTCCCGACGGCTTTCATGGGATGTCCGCCGAGAAACCAGTTGAGCACGTCGATCGAGTGACAGTGGGTCTCGACGATGATGCCGCCGAACAGGTGGCGCCAATGCTTCCACTGCTTGACCTTGTCGATATCGGTCACGGGCTTGGGGTGGACGGGTTCCTGGCCGCTCCACGCACCCTTGATGAAGCGGGCTGTAGCCTGGCGCATGGGGCCGAAGCCTTCGGAGTGGGCCGTGTCCCAAGCCGTCTTGTAGCCGGGGCCGTAACGCTGCTGGAAGCCGAAGGTGATATTGAGGCTCGGTCCGGCGGAGTCGGAGATGCGCATCACCCGCTTGCAACCCTCGATATCGGCGGCAGCCGGCTTCTCAATGTAGATGTGCTTCTTGGCCTTGACCGCGGCTTCGAGGTGCTCGGGGTGCAGGTAGACCGGCGTCGCGATGATGACCGCGTCGACGTCACTCGCGAGCAGGTCGTGATAGTTCTTGTAGATCTTGGGATTCTCGACGGGGATTCTTTTCTTGGCACGTTCGATTCGTTCTTCGAACAGGTCGGAAATGGCGACCAGACGGGCCCCGGAACCCTCCACCAGGTACCGGGCCAGAGTCGTGCCACGCCCCCCGGCGCCGATCAGCCCCACCTTCACCGCCGAGTTGGCGGCAGTGCCGGCGACGGCGGCAAACGGAACCAGGGATGCAGACTGCATCAGAGAGCGACGGCTAATGGAAGAAGGCTTCATGCGGGTGTCCTTTTCTTAGACAGTAGACCGTTGACAGTGAAGGCCGTTAGAAGTGACGACTGATCCGAGCCGGCTGGTCGCGGCTATCACGGCAGCGCGTATGTGATGACAGCCCAAGTGAGTTTACTGGATCGTGCTATCCGGCAGCAACGCGGGCCGGTAGTGTCTCAGTTTCAACTTCACCCGGTCCATGTGCCTCCTGCGGCGCCGAAGCGGCCGCCTTCAGGCGGTTTCCGCGCGAAGCGCGTTGTAGGCCGGCTGTTTACGGCTGGCTTCAGCCACGAATCACGAATCACGAATGACGAATCACGAGTCACGAATCACGTCGCGGCCCGCAGGCTCACACCAGTGATTCCGCTGTTTGTGGTTTGATGGCGCGGACGGCGATGAAGCAGCCGGTGATCCAACGGGTGGGAAGCGCGTCGAGCAGCGCGAACATCCTCAGCATCGTTCGAATCGGCGGGTCAGCGTGACGCCCCAACAGGCGCCGGGTGCCGGTGAACAGCGCGGACGACAGAAGCCTGGGATTGTGAATCAACGTCTCCCGAGCGTCAACCTCGAGCCCAAGAGACTGCAAGCTCTCGGTGAGACCTCTGACCGACACCGTGTAGCCCAGCCCGAACGGCGCGCTGCGGCGTTGGCTGGCCCATCGCAACGGGTAGTAGAGGGGGTTGTAGGCATTGTCGAGCGAAATAATCATGCGTCCGCCGGGTCGCGTGATGCGGACAAGCTCGGCAAGGCTTCGATCAAACTCTTCCGCGGTGTCAAAGTGATCCAACGTCGACGTTGATATCACGAGGTCAATCGAATCCGATGCCAGCGGCAAGCGCCTCACATCACCAACGAAAAACCCGGCCCCCGCCGTCGGACAGCGCAGCCTAGCCTTCGCCACCGTCGCGTAGGCCACGTCCATGCCCACTGCGAGTGGCATGTCCTCGAGCAAGTCGAACAAGATTTGATCCGCGCCGTGGGCCTCCTCGAATACATCCGTCTTGAGGACGGTGCGGGGCCGAAAGCCGTCCACCCACCGACGGATCAGATCCTGGTAGACCTGCCGCTTCTGCCGGCCGACGAGCGGATCGAGATACCAGGAGGGAGCCGAGCGCTCGGCGAGCTGGTCCCACGCGGTCTTTTGGGCGGAGTTTCCCCGCAAGGGATTATTTTACTTGGCTGGACGATCGATAAACAGCCGGCGAGATCGTGTGCAGGGTCAAGAGCGGACGATAACGGCAGCGAAGCCAGGGGTTCCGCCCCGGAGAGGCCGAGAGATCATGGCAAACGGTTTCAACCGTGGGCCGCCGGCGATAAACTCCACAGGCCCGGACGCGGTAAGGGGCGATACAGAATTCGCCGGAGACTTCTGACCACGCCCTGCCGTGCCACTACATCATGGTTCCGGCTTCTACTCTTCCAACGCAAAGGTGAAGAGCGCGTGTCCGGCCGCGACCGACACGTGCTGCTTGCCCCGCACCTGATACGTGATGGCCGAGTTGGCCATGCGCCCGCCGAGGTACTTCCGCCACAGCAACTTGCCATCGTTGACGTCCAACGCCATGAAGTGGCCTTCCATGCTGCCTGAGAACAGCACGTCCCCGGCCGTCGAGAGCAGGCCGCTCTCGGTCACGCCGGTCATCTTGAACTCCCACTTTTTCTCGGCCGTCAGCGGGTCGAGCGCGCGGATGGCTCCGAAGCCGGTCTCTTCGTCTTTTACCGCGTCCGGATAAATTCCTTGCGGCAGGCTGCCCGGATACCTGGCGCCTTTCACGTACACCGCGTCGCCCTTGTAGTAGGTACTTGGATAGCGGTCCCACACCGGAAGATAGAACAGCCCCGTGCGCGGGCTAAAGGTCGGTGCGTACCAGTTCGTGGCCCCTTGTACGCTGGGATAGACCTTGGTTCCGTCCGCTGTCGGATGGCTCTCGCGCCGGACAATCGGCCTGCCGCTCTCGTCCAGCCCGACAGCCCAGTTCTGATACGCGAAGGGCTTGCCAAGTAGGTACTCGCCGGTCTCACGGTCGAGCACGTAATAGAAGGCGTTGCGGTTCGCCCACAACATGAGCTTGCGCATGCGGCCTTCGTGTTCGAGGTCCACCAACACGGGCACTTGGACGGCATCCCAGTCCCAACGGTCGTTCGGCGTGAACTGGAAGTGCCACTTGAGCTTGCCGGTGTCGGGGTTGACAGCGATCACCGAGTCGGTGTAGAGGTTGTCGCCGGGGCGGACATCGGCGTTCCAATCCGGAGCGGGGTTGCCGACACCCCAGTACATGAGATTGAGATCCGGATCGTAGGAGCCGGTTACCCAAATGGACCCGCCGCCGCGCTCCCAGGCATCACCCTCCCACGTATCGTGCCCGGGCTCGCCGGGCCCGGGAATCGTCCAAAAGCGCCAAGCGCGTTCGCCGGTCTTGGCGTCGTAGGCGTCGAGGAATCCTCGGATGCCGTACTCGCCCCCGGCGGTGCCGATGACGACCTTGTCTTTGACGATCAAGGGCGCGACGGTCAGCGCGTAGCCGTCGCTGTTGTCGACTACCTTGACGTCCCACTCGACCTCGCCCGTCTTGGCGTCGTAGGCCATCAAGCGGCCGTCGAGCGTGGCTTGGTAAAGCGTGTCGCCGAGAATCGCCAGCCCGCGGTTCACCGGACCGCAACAAACACTGATTCCTTCCGAAAGCGTGTGGTGGTACTTCCAGAAAACGCGTCCGGTCGAGGCGTCGATGGCGGAGATGTGGTTCGGCGAGTGCGTCACGTACAGCACTCCGTCGACGACCAGCGGGGTCGATTGAAACTTGGTCTTCTCGTCGGCCTGGAAGACCCACTGTAGATCGAGGTCGCTGACGTTGCCGGTCTTGATCTCGTCGAGCGGGCTGTAGTGCTGGCTTTTGTAGGTGCGCGAATAGGTGAGCCAATTGCCGGGCTCCGAGTCCGCGTTGCGAATTTGCTCTTCGGTGATCTGGGCCGGCAGCGCCGGCATGAGAAGACACAATAGGACGATCGGGGTGACGCGGCTGTTGAGCGTCCGTCGGTTAGGCATCAGCCGGTTGAGCTTCATCTGGGGGCTCCTCGTCTCAACGTCGAGAGGTAGGCGACCAAGTCGTCGACTTCCGCGGCGCTCAGGCGCTCCTCATAGGCGGGCATGGACGAGGTCTTGACCAGCTCGTACTCCTTGACGTCGCTCTTGAGAAGCGACACGAGGCGTCCGTTGCCGTCGCGGATTTGGAAGGAGTAGCTGTCTTCGTTTAACCGCGTCCCGGCGATCTGATCCCCCCGCTTGGTCACCACTTTGAGGATCCGGTGTTGCGGCAGCACGGTGTCGTTGGGGCGCAGCACGGCGGTGCGAAGATACTTGGCCGA
>JAKZVK010000657.1:0-4075 GCA_047516085.1 Bryobacterales bacterium | reverse complement strand
CATGGCTCGATAGGTCCGAAACCCGTAGGACTTTCTCAGGGTCAGTTTCGCCTTGGTGTTGAATCCTTCTACAGTGCCGGCCGAGATCGCCCCTTTGGCGCGGAACCAGTTGAGCAGCAACGTGCGATGATTGCGCAGGGTGCGAGCCATCTTCTTCATCGGCTCGATGCGCGAACGCATGGTCCGAGTGCACCATTGGTCGAGGAACTGCCCAGCCCAGTACGGCGAGATGTAGCCCCAGAAGAACTGGAAGTCCTCCTTGAGCAAGTACGCCCGCACCGAGCGCAGGTTGTACTGCAGCAACTCGGCAAGCTTGGGTTGTTGTTTCTCGGAGAGGTTCTCGGGACGCTTGAGCAGAAGCCAGCGCGTTCGTTTGAGCACCGGCTCGTAGCCCTTGGCGACCCGCTCCTTCGACTCCTTGGCCCGAACCTCATCGATCGCCTTGCTCATCTTGGCCATGATGTGGAAGCGGTCGAGCACGTGGATGGTGCCGCCGGCTTTCTTGGCGATGACCCTCAGGTACGGGTTCCACATGTCCGAGCAAATGAACTTGAGCTCGGCGCTGCGTTCCTTGCCGAACCAACGGAAGAACCGCAGCAGCGTCTTCACGCGTCGCTCCTGACCGATCCACAGTAGCCGCCGACAGCCTTCGTCGATCTGATATACAAGCGTTACATATCGATGCCCGCGCTGCCAGGCGATCTCGTCGATGCCGATCGCGGTGATTCCACTGAGCTGCTGGTGAGCCCGACCCCACCGGACTGCCATCTGCACCGAGCGGAACACCTTCTCCCAGCTTGTGTGGAAGACTTCCGCCACCTCCTTCCACGACAGCCGCCTCGCCCACCGGGCCAGGAACCACGCGTAGGTGTCGGTCAGCTGGTGTTTGCCGCTCGCCCACGGCACAGTCTCCACTTTCACTGCGCAGCTCGCGCACGCCACTCGGCGCATCGCGTACACCAAGAACACCGCGACCCCCCACAGCGGCACGAACTCAAACCGCCTGGTCGCCAGGGTGTCGTAGCCGGGCGCCGCTTTCCCGCAACCAGAGCACTTCGCCCAGGCGTTCGCTCGAGGTCGCACCTCCACTTCCAGAGCCACGCGCGTGCCCTGTACCAACCGCACCGGTCCGTAAACGAACGACCGGTGCCTCTGAATCCGATTCAGGATAGTCTTGACCTGCATCCCGTTCCCTTTCTCCAAGTCGACGGTAGTCTTGCAACTCCATCTTCTCAGAGTCTGGAACGGGGTGCCCTCTCCACGCTTTCCGGCCTCTCATTGCGGGCTTTCTACCCACAAATTCCACGGAGGAGCCTAAATTCTAGCCCTGACCCGGAATTGAGTCTAGGCCATTCCACTTCTTCCAGATCTCCTCTTTCAGTCCACTGGTCTCGGTGCGCTCCATCCAAACGTTGATGAACTGCTGGAAATGATACTCGCCTGGCGCGAGGGCGTAGGCGTAACCCTGCGGGTTGACGGGTTCAAATCCGAGGTCACGGATTTTCATCTCGGGGTTCTCTTTAATGAATAGCCGAGCCGTCGTGGTCTCAATCAACATGGCGTCTGCGCGACCGGAAGCGAGTTCAAGAAACACCGCCGCCAGCTTGTCGGTCACGACGGAGCGCACTTTGGCCTTGGGAAAGTAGCGCTTCATCGCCTCCTCCTCGGCGGTGCCGGAGATCGAGGCTAGCGTCACATCCGGGCTGTCTACTTCCTCCATCGAGGCGAAATTCTTACCCTCCCCCGCCACCACGATCATGGTGTTGAATCCCCAGGGGTTCGAAAACAAGATCACCTCGGCGCGCTGCGCGAGCCGGAACAGGCCGACCATGGCGATGTCACACTTGTCCGCCTTAAGGCTGGGGATGATGGTCCCCCAGGTCGAATCGACATATTCGGGCTTGACCCCCATGATCTCCGCGAGGTGGTTGCCCATGTCGACGTTGTAGCCTTCCCACTGCTGGGTCTCGGGATTTTTGATGTTGGCGGGTAGCGCCTCGGCCATGCACATCCGCAGCACGCCGTTATCCTTGATCTCCTGGATCTTGTTATCAGCAGCTTGAGCGTTGGCCCCGGCTAGAGCAATGCTAATGGCGATTGCCGCCAGAGCACCTAAGTACTTGTTAGACATTGTGATTCCTCCTTCGAGTTTGCTTGTCCACGCGAACAGCGTTGGGATGATAGCATGTGGAAAGTGCAGAAAACGAAAACTAGCGCCAGCCTCTGGTGTCTTGCATCGAGAGGAAAGGAGGAGTGCATGAGCGAACCTAGGGAGGTGTTCTTCGAAGCGGTCGAGTACGCTCGTCGGCTCGACAAGGTGCGCGCGTCGATGGCTGCGGGTGGGGTGGATCTGCTGGTCACTACCCACCCGGCCCACGTGTGTTACTTGGTGGGTCACTTCACTCAGGCGGTGACCGACCTCATGTTCCTCGCGATACCGGCCGAGGGTCCGCCTTTGATTCAGCTTCCCCAGTTCGAGCAGGCTCGCTACGACATCAGCGGGGTTGGGGCCGAGGTCATCAGCAGTTGGAACCTCGGCGAGCAGCCAGTCAGGTCCGTGGCACGGGAAATCGAGCGGCGCGGGCTCAAGAGCGGATCGATCGGTGTCGAGGTCAGCGGGAGCTACACGCCCTACACCGTCACCGGCGAGCTGATAGAGGCGCTGGGCGCCAAGCCGGTGAAACACGTAGTGGACAGCGTGCGCCTGGTCAAATCTCCAGCGGAGCTTGCCTACCTGCGCGAGGCGGCGCCGATTACCGATGCCGGCACTCAAGCCGCGCTCGATGCGTACTGCGAAGGCGCCGTGGACTACGAAGTGGCCGCTGCTGCGCTGGCGGCGATGGTGGCAGCCGGCTGCGAGCCCCTCACTAGTGATCCGTATATCTGCATCGGCTGGCGGAGCGCCGCACCGCACACCAATCGTGGCGGTCAAGTTGCGCAGGCGGAGGATCCGCTGTTCATTGAGCTCGGAGCGACGCGCGCGCGCTACACAACGCCGATCATGCGATCGGCCGTCGCCACCCGGACCACCGCCGCTCTCGAGGAGCTGGCGGAGATATCCAACTCAGTCATTGAGGCCGTGTGTGGAGCCATGCAGGCCGGCACGCTGGTCCGCGACGCCGTCGCCGCTGGTCGTAAGGCGATCGAGCCGATCCTGCCGAGGATCCTCTGGCACCACACTTATGGTTATCCGGTAGGGATCGCCTTCGCGCCGACCTGGCTCGAGAGTCCGCATTTTCTGATCAACGAGGCCAACCCCGGCACTCTTGAAGCCGGCATGGTCTTCCACCTCCCGACTCAACTGCGCGTCGAGCGGCGCTACGGCGCCGGTTTCAGCGAGACGGTGGTGGTCACCGAAACCGGGTGTGAGCGGCTGAGCCAGCTGCCGCGCGAATTAGTCGTGCGCTGATGCGCGCCCGGCGCGGTGGTCAACGCCTCCTATAGCACCTTCGACAGGAAGCTGACCAGTCGCTCGTCGGAGGGATTGCCAAAGAAGCTCTCGGGGGCTGCATCTACCTGAATCTGCCCATCCGCCATAAACAGGACACGGTGCGCGACCTCACGGGCGAAGCCGATCTCGTGCGTCACCACCAACATGGTCATGCCGGTGTGCGCCAGCTCGGTGATCACGTCGAGCACTACCTTGATCATTTCCGGATCGAGCGCCGAGGTCGCATCGTCGAACAGCATGACGCGGGGCTCCATCGCCAGCGCTCGGGCGATTGCCACCCGTTGCTGCTGGCCGCCGGATAGTTGGCTGGGATATTTGTCGATCTGATCCTCGATCCCGACCCGCTCGAGTAGCTTTTCCGCCCGCTCATTAGCCTCCCCTCGGGAGATGCCGCGTGCAGTAATGGGGGCGAGTGTGATGTTGTCGCGCACCGACATGTGGCCGAACAGGTTAAAGCTCTGGAACACCATGCCGACCTCGCGGCGCACCTTCTGGACGTCCTTCTTGCTGCCCGGCAGCTGAACACCGGTGATGACGATCCGACCCTCGTCGACTGTCTCCAGGCCGTTCAGGGTGCGCAGAAAGGTGGACTTGCCACCCCCCGGCGGTCCCACGATACAGACC
>JAKZVK010000656.1:0-4696 GCA_047516085.1 Bryobacterales bacterium | reverse complement strand
GCTACATGGTCGCTCGCGTTGACAAGGCGTTGAAGGACGACCTCGGCGTCGCCGACGGCCTCGCCGCGGAAAACGTCTACGTGCTCGACCCGTGCTGCGGCACCGGCGCGTATCTCGCAGAAGTACTGCGCCGCATCGCCGCCAATCTCGACGGCCGCGGCCTCGGCGCACTCGCGGGCGCGCGAGTGAAGCAGGCGGCGACGGAGCGCGTATTCGGATTCGAGATCATGCCTGCTCCCTTCGTGGTTGCTCATTTGCAGGTGGGGCTCACCATGCAGAACCTCGATGCTGCGCTTGCGGATGACGGGATGGAGCGCGCGCAAGTCTTCCTGACCAACGCGCTCACCGGATGGGAGCCGAGAACGACCAAGCCGCTGCCTTTCCCGGAGCTGGAGGAAGAACGCGACCGCGCGGAGCGGGTGAAACAGGAGACGCCCATCCTCGTGATCCTCGGCAACCCGCCCTACAACGGCTTCGCCGGCATGGCCGTGGACGAGGAACGGGAGCTCTCGGAAGCCTATCGCAGGACGAAGCGGGTACGCCGGCCCGAGGGCCAGGGGTTAAACGACCTCTACGTCCGCTTCTTCCGCATGGCGGAACGACGAATCGCCGAGAAGACAGGCCAGGGGGTGGTCTGCTTCATCTCCAACTACTCCTGGCTCGACGGGCTGTCGTTCACCGGGATGCGGGAGCGATACCTGGAAGCGTTCGATGTGGTTCGCATCGACTGCCTGAACGGCGACAAGTACAAGACCGGAAAGGTAGCGCCTGACGGCTCGCCGGACCCGAGCGTCTTCTCGACGGAAGGCGACCCGGTCGGCATACAGGTCGGAACCGCCATTACGACCTTGGTGCGCAAGGGGGACCACAAGCCCGCCGATGGAGTCGGATTTCGGCATTTGTGGGGACAGGCCAAGCGCGAGGAACTGACCGCGACGGTGGAGACGGACCCAAGCAGGCTCTACGAGCGAATCGAGCCTGTCTTGACGCTTGGACTGCCGTTTGTTCGGACAGCGGCAAGTGCGGAGTGGTTTGACTGGCCGGCGTTGCCCGAATTGTTCCCCGTGTCGTTTCCGGGAGTGAAGACCAGCCGTGACGGGTTCCTCGTTGATACCGATCTCGACCGGCTCCGGGTGCGCGTCACGGACTACTTCGACGCAGGCCTGGACCACGAGGAAATCGCAAGGCTCTATCCGGCAGTCATGAAGACCACCGCCCGGTTCGACGCCCGGGCGGTACGCGACGCTCTGCTGAAACGTGGCGGACCGGACGAGTCTGGTTTTGTCCGGTTCGCCTACCGGCCCTTCGACAGCCGTTGGCTCTACTGGGAGAAGGACACGAAGCTGCTCGACGAGAAGCGCGCTGACTACCGGCGGCATGTGTTCGAAGGGAATCTGTGGCTCTCCGCCGTCCCGCGTCTGAGGAAGGACTCAACCGAACCGCAGACCGCAGTTACGTCATACTTGGCGTCCCTGCATCTGATTGAGTGGAGTGCAAGCATGTTCCCCGTCTGGCTCCGAGACGACGGTATCGGAAACGATGGCGACCTGGCGCGCCGCGCAAATCTGTCCGGGTCGGCCCAACGTTACCTCGACCGTCTCGGCGCGACCGTGGAGGACCTGTTCCACCATGTCCTCGCCGTGCTGCACAATCCCGCCTACCGCGAGGTCAACGCCGGAGCATTGCGCATGGAATGGCCGCGCATCCCACTTCCCGGCTGGTCGGATGGCAGCAATGACGGCGCGGCGGAGGTGCTTGCGTTGTCGGCGATGCGGGGTTGGGAACTGGCCCGGCTGCTTGACCCCGAGGTTCCCGTTCCGAGCGTCACCCAAGGAGCCCTCCGCTCAGAGATCGCCGCGATCGCTGTTCCCGCCACCGTCGACGGACGCAACATGACCGGCGACGATTTCGCGGTCATCGCCGGCTGGGGACATTTCGGAGCAGGCGATGCCGTAATGCCCGGGCAAGGCCGCATCGTCGAGCGCGAGTACACGCCAGACGAACGCACCGCGTTGGGGGAGGCGATATCCGTCCTAGGTGCAAAGACGTTGGACGTGTATCTGAACGACCATGCCTTCTGGCGCAACGTCCCCACAGTCGTCTGGATCTACAAGCTTGGCGGCTATCAGGTCCTCAAAAAATGGCTCTCGTACCGCGAACAGACCATCCTTGACCGTCTGCTTAAGCCCGAAGAAGTCCAGCACTTCACCGACACGGCAAGACGAATCGGAAGAATTCTGGAGATGCCGACGTGGAGCGTCTGAGTGGAGGCACATGACTGATGGGCTCCAGTCTACAAGTGGCGCTCGAAGTATGGTGGGCTGAAGGTGCCGGAGGCGAAGCGGCCGCGGAGCCTGGAGTTGCCCCTCGCCGATGGCGATCGGCGCTGTCGGAAGATTCCGCCGCTCATCGGTTGTTTGCTTTTGGTGGAGCTTAACGCATTTCATGTTTTGGGTTATAAGAGACGAAATCGTGTCCTCCGGGGCTGCTCCAATCCTCGACGGATGAAGCTGCCACAAAGAAGGGAGCCACCACATGGCCAGGAACGGATACCAGGTGTTCGATAGCGACATGCACGTCTACGACGCGCAGAATTTGTATGAGAAGTACATGAACCCCAAGTGGGGCGAGCGTATTCCCATCGGCAGTAACCGCACCAAGCACGGGCGCATCGAATTCGGCCTGGGTAACGGCAAGGTGATGCGGCCGCGGAATAAACTGCTGGAGCACGGCGAGGACAAGGTGGCGGACCGCTACGGTTACGCGCTGGAGCACGGTTACGACGCGCCGTCACAGGTGGTGGCCATGGACAATGAGGGGCTGGACGTGGCGGTGATG
Source organism: Bryobacterales bacterium (assembly GCA_047516085.1). GTDB lineage: Bacteria > Acidobacteriota > Terriglobia > Bryobacterales > UBA6623 > JAKZVK01. Next base: position 1,858 of record JAKZVK010000656.1, on the reverse strand, counting down.
TTCCGCACCTCTCCGCTGCACTGCGACGACAGCTTCGAGCCCGAGTACGCCAACGACCTGTGCCGGGCGTGGAACGACTGGATCGCGGACTTCTGCGGCGTGCGGCCGGAGCGCATGAAGGCGTCGGGGCTGTTGACGCTGCACGACGTGGACATGGCCGTGGACGAGGCGAGGAGGGCGGTGACGGAGCTAGGCGTGGTGGGGTTGTCGGTGTGTCCGGAGCCGGTCAACGGCCGGCGCATCCACGACCGCTACTACGATCCCCTGTGGGCGGAGATTGACCGGCTCAAGGTGCCGCTGTGCTTTCATCCGCCGGCCAACCCCAAGCAGCAGCAGGTGGCGCAGGAGTTCTACGGTCATCCCAACTCCAGCGTGATCGCCATGGCGCTGCGCAACCCCATCGAGCTGCAGTTGGCCGTGTCCGCGTTTTGCGGCGGGGGCGTGCTGGAGAAGTTCCCGACCCTCAAGGTGGCGTTCCTGGAAGGGAACTGCGCGTGGTTGCCGTGGCTCCTGTACCGCCTGGACGAAAGGGCTGAGCTCCACGGAGCCCTCACCGATGTCCCGCTGTCCAGAAAGCCTACCGAGTACTTCCTGGACCAGTGCTACATCTCCGTGGACGTGGACGAGTATCTCGTGACCGATGTCGTCGGGCGGCTGGGAGACGACAACATCGTCATCTCCACGGACTATCCGCACATCGACGCGCACTACCCGCACGCGGTGGAGGAGTTCATGGAGACCCCCGGCCTGAGCAACAGCTCCCTCAAGAAAATTCTCTGGGACAACTGCGCGAGGCTCTATGGCGTGAGCTGACGGCCTCGCGGCGTGCGCTGCGGAAGGTGGATGCCCTGACGCGCCGCCCCGGATTTCGCCTGCGTGTGGGCGGACGGCGAGTGATTTTCGAGCTTGATGACGAAACGAGCCGGATCAACGTTCTGCGTATCGGTCCGCGCGGTGATGTCTATGGCGACTAAAGCGCTCTGATAGGCGGTGTTGCGACTCAAATCAGATCATCAACGTCCACATCCAGGACGCCGGCAATCGAGGCAAGGGTTTTCGCCGAGCCGGTGCGTTTGCCCGTCTCGATCTGCGACAGGTACACGGCATTGATGCCTGCGGCATTGGCTAGTTGTTTCTGAGTCAGGCCGCGATGGTCCCGGTACACCTTGATGGGCCTCTCTCCCGCCAGGAGACGATCGACCACGGCAGCGGGAAAGGATTCATCTCCGGCAGCCTTGGCGAGATCGTACAGTTCCTCGTCCGTTATTGCCGTGTCGTTGTCAGTGGACACCAGTCTTTTGTACTCCGGCCATGGGATCACCGCGTATGCCGGCTGGCCTGCTTCGTCAACAATGATCTGATGTTTGCTCATGGCATCCTCCCCGGAGGCGTGGAGTGACGTACTGTTCACCGTCACCATCGCGCATCGCTATACTGTGTATAGCATAACGCTTTCGTGATGTGACCTTGTCCCAACCCCGATTTCGAGTGCGGTTCGGGAAGACGCTTATTGAGGCAGGTGCGACTTCCGTGCACCCTTGTACACAATGGGCAGGAGTGACGGGTCGGTGACGCTGGAGTCCGCGTGCAGATGTATCACGCTGCGGCCCGTACCGCAGTCCCCGAAGTCATCGCAGGTAAGCGTGCCGATGATGCCCTGGAAACCTGCGGTGCCATCCAATGCGTCACGGAGTGCCGCGCGGTCGATGTACAGCGTCTCTCCATCTACGACCGCAATCTGCTTGATAGCCGAGAGTAACAGTGTCGTGGCGTCATAGCCGTGCCCCCAGTACGGGGACGTCGGAGGCCCTCCATAGGCGGCCTTGAACTCGGTGAGTACATCCGCAGCGCTTCTGCC
>JAKZVK010000655.1:0-9048 GCA_047516085.1 Bryobacterales bacterium | reverse complement strand
GAAAAATATCCTGCCATGCCAGCTGCGACCGCTGTGACCAGACGACCGTGCCGGAGGGGGCCTCGAGCAGTTGCGCATTGACGGAGCTCATTGCGCTCCCTGCACGGCCAGAGTTCTTTGCACCGTTCGGTGCGGGTCTAGTTGCTGAACGGAGAGTACACTGGTGGTTTGTGATGCACCACTTGGATTCGTCGAACAACCCGTTGAATGGACTGGTTGTACACGGTAGCGCTCGCCCGCGCGTTCATTCGCGAGGGCTTCAAGGCCGTGGTCGTCTGCGTGGATCCCAAGGCACCGACGCTGTATCGAAGCGGCGCGCCGCTAGAATCATGTAGTGAGGTGTATGCACACAGTCTCGGTGGTGGTTCTATCGCTGCTGGGCGCCGCAATCGCGACCGGGGGAGCCGGACCACGGGTGGCACTCACCCGGGAAACCCTACGCCGCTACCTCACCGACCAGGTCGGCTACTCCGACCGGGACTGGCGTGATGTCCTGGCCGGCCGAGCCGTGGCGAAGAATCTCGAGACTCCCGAAACCGTGGACGTATCGATCTTCGGCGCCGTTCGGGTTCGGGGCCGGGCGAGTGACCTCGCGGAACAGATACGAGAGATCGACGTCTTCGAGCGTCAGCTCGACGTCATTGGCGTCGGCAAGTTCAACGATCCGCCGCGACTCAGTGATCTCGACGCGCTCGAGCTGCTCGAGTCGGACGTCCATGACCTCCGCAACTGCCGGGCGGGCGACTGCGAGCTGCAGCTCTCCGAGGAAGCCATGGCGCGTTTCGGCGCGCACGTGGACTGGGACAGCGCGGATGCTCCGACTCAGGCGACTCGAATCTACCGGGAGATGATCTTCGACGTGCTCCGCACCTATCGGGCCGGCGGCGTCGACACGCTGGGCACGTACGTGGACCGGGACCCGGCGACGCCGATCTCCGAAGAGGTCCACGGCCTGGCGAATCCGCTCGACACGCCGATGCCCATCCCGGAACTCACGCGGTTCCTGCGGGAGTACCCTCGATCGAGCCTTCCGGGCGCCGACGAGTTCTTCTACTGGAACATGGGCGAGTTCGGCATGAAGCCGACGACCCGGCTCAACCAGGTGGTCATCCAGCCCCTCCCGACCGGCGTCCCAAGCCTACCCGGCCTGCGCTACGTCATCGCCACGCGCCAGATCTACGCCAATCACTACTTCAGCGCCACGCTGGAACTGCGAACGCTCGTCGACGACGACGCCGCCGAGGACGACGGGTTCTTCCTCCTCTACGCCACTCGGTCGCGGGTCACGGGCTTGTCAGGTTTCTTCAAAGGCCTGCTGCGCGCGATCGTGAAGCGGCGCGCACGGTCGGGGATGGAACGGTACCTGACGAACACGAAAGCCGTCATCGAAGGTCGTTCTCCCGGCGACCACTGAGGCCGGCACGCGGCGGGGCATTGTCAAGTTGAGGCCGCAGCTGGCAGGGCCAGCTTGAAGCGCCCGAAGAGCCGGTACCACTCCTTCTTGGAGATGCGGCGGCGCTCAGCGATGGCCTTGCGCTCACGCAGCAGGGTGGGCAGGCGCAGGAGCGCGGCCGCGTAGGCGCGCAGCACGATCCACAGCAGCTCCAGCCAGGAGTACTCCTTGACGAAGTCCGCGCTGAGGCCCAGGTGGGTTCGGGCGGCATAGAACTGCAGGAGGTAGTCTGCTTATTTTTAATCACGTCGCGAGCGTCGTTCGATTCATTGCAGCGATCGAGAATGACCACGTCTCGCAGCCGGGTCCCTGAGCATGCCGCTGGTGAGAGAATGGTTCTATGGCTGAGTTCCCTGAGAAGGTAAGGCTGGAGGCCAAACGTCTATCAGCCTTTAAGTGCTGCTATTGCCATGAGCGCCCAGGTGATGATGTGCACCACATCCATCCCCAAAAGGATGGCGGCTCGAACGATATTGGTAACGCTGCCTACCTCTGCGCGCAGTGCCACCGTGACCACGGCAACAACCCCGATAAACAGAAGCGGGTTCTCGAAGCCCGGGACTGGTGGTATGAGGTTGTGAGGACGAGATACGCGCCTCCGGCGCTGGATATCCTGCAGAGTTTCGTAGAGGTCGTGGCTACAAAAGATGACGTGGCAAGGGTGGAGCAGAACCTGAGGGGAATGCTCGATGACGTCATCAATGCATATAAGGGAGGGGATACGACCGGATTTGAGCTCATCAACGTCGCCTCAACTATGGTGTCGTCAACGAGCTCTCCGCCGAGCGTTTCTACCTACACACCAGCTTCCTCGTATCCTCGTCGCTGCACATTGTGCGGCCACAAGTGGGAAGACTTCCTTCGTGGAATGGGGTATGTGGAAAAGTGTCCTAGCTGCGGAAAGACAGAGGGGGTTCGAGTCGACCCGCGCAGCGGTGACGGATAAGGAAGAGGTAGGATGGTTCGCAGTGGAGGAGAACAAGCGCACTCACCTTCAGATGCTACAGGCGGTCATCAACCGGATGGCTGCCAATTCCTTCCATCTTAAGGGCTGGTCTGTGGTGCTCGTCGCCGCGCTGTTCGCATTGGCGGCCGGCGATTCTGAGAAGGCCTTTATCTATCTCGCCTATTTCCCGGCCCTGGCCTTTTGGGGGCTCGACGGATATTTCTTGCGGCAGGAACGATTGTTTCGGAAGCTCTACGACCGCGTTCGACTACTCGAGCCCGAGAAGGTGGACTTCTCGATGGACACCTCCGTCGTTGCAAGCGAAGTGAACTCTTGGCTGAAAGTGGTGTTCTCAAAGACGCTGAGAGCGTTTCACGGGACGGTGCTACTATCGATTGTTATCGTCATGTTCGCGATTGGTAATCGCTGACAGGAGGTCAAATGGCGCGTCGAGTCTTTTTCAGTTTTCACTATCAGCGAGACATCTGGAGAGTGAATCAGATACGCAGTATTCCGAACGTGACCGGCTGTTCAGCGGCGGGCTTTCAGGATGCGTCGATTTGGGAAGATGCCAAGAAGAAGGGCGATGACGCTATTAAGAAACTCATCCGGGACGGGCTAAAAAACACATCCGTCACGGTCGTCTGCGTGGGGGAAAAGACCGCTGGCCGGAAATACATCAACTACGAAATCGACCAGTCGATAGCACGCGGGAATGGCATCGTCGCCGTTCAACTACACCATCTCAAGAACCAGAACGGGGACACGGACGACCCCGGCGCCATACCCTCCAAGATTAAGGCGAATGGCTATAAGGCCTACAAGTACACAACTCACGAGCGGCTAGGGGTGTGGATTGAAGATGCTGCCGAGGCGGCAGGGAAATGAAAGAGAACGCCGCGTTTCCGCCCTGGAGGCCCGGGGCCGTGGTTGATTTTCGCGACATTTCTCAATGATGCCACGATGGCCCTCTTCGACGGGGCGAAGCCCCGTCTAGTTACTAGAAGCGAAACAGCCGCGTGAACTTCACGATAAGCGCCCGCGTCTCGAGCATCGGCCTCCCACGCAGCTCCGTATCCCGTTGGTCGTTGTACACCACGAACAGCTCGCTCCCCGGCTGATACTCCCACCGAAAACGGATGTTCGTGCCAAGCGAGTCAGCCGTGGAGTTGTATTGCACGAGGCCCGAGAAGAACATCCGCGGCGTGAACGTGTAGGTCACCCGGCCGGTTGCCAGAGTCGCCGTAAACGCTCCGGTCGGCAGATCGATCTGGTTGATCGAAATGGTCGGTTCCACTGACAACTTGGGCGTCACCTCGAGACGTCCCTGCCGATAGCCGAACGCGGTGATCGTACCATCAAAGAACTCGCCGCGCTGGACGAACGCCGTTCCAGAGACCCTCCGCTGTTGCCCCATGAAGTACGACAGATACAGGTCACCAAACTGATAGCCCCCGGGTGGAATCGTGATGTCCGGGGTAATCTCGAAAGGCTCGACCAGCAGCTCGTAGTTCTGCATGAAGTCGACGTTGACCCGGTCGCTGTTCTCGAGTTCGGTGCTGAACTTGAGCTGGCCCGTTCGTGTCTCGACCTGACCCGCACCGTTCTCGATGTAGTCGAGGTTCGCCCCCCAAGTAAACTGGCGTATCGCTCGGATCGATTGGGGACGCGGGCTGAACTGCGTCGCCACAAACGTTCGCCGAAAGTCCTCGCGGCGCAGAAACCCGACCTCCGGGTTGAAGTTGTCGCCGACGAGCAGATGGTCGATCTGAACGCCGTAGAGGTCACCGTCATAGGTAAACGCCGCCTGGTAACTCGTGTCGTCCCCCTTGCGACCCGGGGTACGTGTTCGCGCATAGTACCCGTTGAAGTTGACGCTGTCGTAGAAGGAGAAGGCACCGTCGAGCCCGTACGCTTCGTTCGACCCCGCGCCATCCACGGCGACCGACCTGCGGGTGTAGATGCCACCGATCCGGCTCCGACGGAGGATGTCTCGTTTCAGACGGACCACGGTAAAGTTCGTGGCCAGCGCTTCCGCCGTCGGTTCGTCATCGGTCTGAATATTGAGCGCTCCCACACTGAACTGACCGACCTTCCCGGTCACGCGGCCCCCGCCGATGATCGGCATCGCTTGGCCGTCTTCCAACCCGATCCGCCGACTGAAGAATACGACCGGCGCGTCGGTCCCCGCCCTCGTCCCAGGGGGGCCCGCGCTTCGCGCGCCGTTCAGCCCGCCACCACGTCCTAGAACCTGTGGACCGGCCCCGAAGTCGAAGATGCCACGGCCTTCGAGAAAGAACTCCCGTTTCTCGGGAAAGAACAAACTGAATCGGGTGAGGTTGACCTGTTGCTGGTCCACCTCCACTTGTGCGAAGTCCGTGTTGTAGGTGAAGTCGGCAATCACGTTCTGCGTGATCCCGTACTTTGCGTCGACACCAAAGTCGCCATCGCCCTTGTTTGAGAACGGCGCGTCTGCCGTCAGGTCGGTCGACGACGACCCGATTCCGTAGGGCTTAACCTCGAACCGCGTGCTGCCCGCCGGCGTTTCGAGACCGACCAGCGTCGCCCCTGCCGACACGCGAAAGGTCCCGGGTTGGGCGGCGATCGGCACCAGCGTCAGGTGGGACGTCTCGTTTTTCCTCCGCACTCCGCGTGCGAACTGCACGCCCCAGAGCTGGGTTCCTGTCTGTCGATAGCGTATCGACTTGAAGGGGATCTGCATCTCGACGGTCCACCCCTGTTCGAACCGACCGGTACGCACGTCCCAGACCGGGTTCCAATCGACGTTCGGGTTCCCTTCGTCGCTGATCTCAAAGTCGAAAAACCCGCCGATCGGGTTGACCATGAAGGCGACCGCGTTTCGCCGGTCGTAGAACGTGTCGAACACCACCTGAAAGTTGTCGTTGAAGATAATTTGAAACGCATCGCGACGCATATCGTTCGCGACCCACTGGTCTTCGGGAGCCGAGTCCCAAAGCCTGGCCGCGACAAAGACATGTTCCTCATCAAAGAAGACCCACGCCTCGGTTTTCTCGGTCGCGGCCGCGCCCTCATCGGGAAGCTGCTGGATGAACCCGCTCACCGCCGGGACCCGGTCATAGATCGGCTCATCCAGCTCACCATCGAGACTCAGCGGTTCTGCGATGCGGACCGCGCGCATCGTTGCCCGTCCGAGCTCGTCTCGGGTGATGGTCTCAGGCGGAGCCGGAGGTGCTGGACCGTCGATGAACCCCATCGCCGCGGGCGCGAAGCCGCTCCCACCAGCCGGCTGGGGCGATGAGGCCGGCAGGGTCGCATCGACTGCCGGAGCCGGCGCTGGCGCCCCACCAGTCAGTGCGGCGACCAACCGGTCCTGGAGCTCGAACAGGTCACCGATCACGCCGTCGACCTTCGCGGTGTACACCACGCGCGCCGTGTCGACGTGCACCAGCTGTGCCGTGAGCCGCAGGCGCTCGGCCACGTGCTGGTAACCACCCCCCAGGACCCACTGGGCCCCGAGACGGCGCCCCGCGTCGATCATCGCCGCATCATCGAGGCTCGGCAACGCGCGGTGCCCGACGACCGCCAGCCCCTGCAGACGCTCGAGGTCGGTGGAGACGGTCTCGGCGATCCCCTCGCCGATCCACGCGTCGGCTGGCGCGCCCGTGATATTCGTGAAGGCGACGACGAGAACGCGTTCACCGGGCTCGGGACGGTCCGGGGGTGGGTCGACGCTGCTCTGACCTATCAAGACAGCCGACCCGCCAACCGACACGGCGGCTACTGACAACAGGAAACGGCGCACGTCGACGGTCACGGTGTGTCGAGTGTGACATACCCCGGTCGTCCGTCATCTACGCCGATATTCTGCCTGGTGGCGAAGGACCTGTCTTGTGAGAACGAGCGTCCGGTGGGCGTAAGGTGCGTTTAATCGGCCGACCACTCATGCGGCCTCTCGATAGTAGAAGCTGAGCAGTCCACCGAGGCGCTCACGCCGCTCAACGTCGGCGGCCGGGCTAACCGGCGGTGGCGGTCGTTGCAGGAGCTGGTTATCGAGTCCCTGATGGTTTCTCTCGCGATGGTAGTGTTCGACGTACTCGCGCACGAGGAGGCGTAAATGACCCTCGCCGAGGGAGACGACGCGATTGAGACACTCCTCTTTGATTGAACGGACGAACCGCTCGGCATAGGCATTGAGATTGGGACTCTTTGGCGGGAGCCGGATCGACTGAACACCCCCGCCCGCTAGGATCTCGCCAAAGACCCGCGTGTGGAGCGGGTCGCGGTCGTGAATCAGATAGCGCGCGCTCCGCAAACAGCCATCGACCGGGTCAGTGAGATTGCGAGCCATCTGCTCCATCCACGCGCCGTACGGCTGCGGGTGGATCCCGGCGATTGTCACGCGGCGGGACTGCAGCTCGATCATGAAGAAGACCAGATGCCGCCGGAGCCCGGCCAGCGTGAGCACCTCGACGGTGAACAGGTCGCACGCCGCCAGGCTCTCCCGGTGCGCCCGCGGATCCGTGTGAAACCCCACTGTGGATTCTCGACCGCCATTCTGACCACGAGCGCAGCGATTTCGCTGCGCGTCGTCGGCCGGCCTCGACCGCAGCAGGCGCTGGCGTCGTACTTCTTGGCGATCAGTTTCCGGTACCAGCGAAGGATCGTGTCCGGGGTGACGATGCCGGCGACCTGCGTTAAGACTCGCCGTCCGAGCTTCTTGCCTCGCACGGCGGGTCGACGGCGCTGAGCATCGGTCAGGCGAAGCGGCCGAGGGCCCAGGTGTTCCCGGAGGACCCGATTCTCCGCCCGGAGATACTCGATCAGATCGTCTTGGTGGCGGTTCACCCAGCCAGCGAACGTGAGGACGAGGAACTGTAGCGCAGCCGGCATGGCCTGAGACTACTTGGTAGACCCGACCAGCACCGACCTGACCTCGGCCGATTAAACGCACCTTACGGGGAACACATGACGACACGTCTTTCGATGCTCCGAGTGGTGGTGAGCCTCGGCATTCGGTTGTGTTCACCATTGCCGGCGCAATCGTGACTGGCGGTCTTCTCGCTAGTCCGGATTCTCCAGCCGGTCGTAGATTCGCTGGACCGTCAGGCGGTCGACGCCGATCTGTCGAATCGGAATCCCTGTATGGTTCGTCAGGTCGATCGTGCGCGAGGCTTCCGCCACGTCAACGCCGGCCTGGCGCTTCGCGGCCGTCTTCTGCCACAGATCCCGGTAGTACGTCTGCACGAGGTCGATCCGGTCCAGGTCGGTGACGGGGCCGCCGTGGCCCGGGACGAAGACGTCGAAGTCCAGCGTCTTGAGGTTCTCCAGCGTCTGCGGCCATTCGTCCACGAAGCCATCCCCGAGGTACGACGGCCCGGCGAGGGCCATGTCACCGGTGAAGACGACCCTGTCCTGGGGAAAGTACACCGCGACGTCGCCACCGGTGTGGGCGCGTCCGAGAAAGCGGATCTGGATCTCGCGGCCGGCGCGATACAGGGTCATGCGGTCGTTCATGGTCACCGTGGGAGGAGTCGGTGCGATCTCGTCGAAATCTCGGACGTGGGCGGCGAAGAGCTCGAGGTCGGCTTCGAGCCGAGCGCGCTCCGACGCGTCGGTGGTCGACGCGATCTGTTCCCGGAGCCGGGCCAGTCTGGCATCGTTCCTGGCCAGACCGCGCGTGTAGGTCCCTTCTTCGAGGGGTGCGGTGGCCAGCTTCATGTAGGTGAACTCGTGCCCGATGATGGGGATGTCTGCGAACTCCTGGTTGCCGTGTGCATGATCCCAGTGATGATGGGAATTGATCAGCGTCGTAATCGGGTTGGGCGTGAGGGTCTTGACGGCCGCGATCAGGTCACGCGCCTTGGACGGCGTGACATGCGAATCGACCAGCACGACGTCGTCGTCGTTCACGATCACCAGCGCGTTGCTGTTGAACACGGGGGCGGTCGTTTGCGCAAGGTAGATCCCGTTTTTGATCTCGGTGAAGCGGTGCGTGTCGGTCGTGAGGGGCTGTGCCGCTATCAAGAGCCCGGCGGCCGCGCAGATGGCGAGGCTCGTCAGCACACGGAACATCGAAGGACGTGTCGTCATCGGGTCTCCCAGGGTGTCCACGCGCAGAACGCTCCGTGACTCTCGCGTGGTCACGAATCACGGTCACGGGATCGTAGCAAATATTCACGCAGTGCGATCTCCTGTGGGTCTCGATCTGCCAATTCTCTCGCTAGCTCGAGACCCGGGACAACCTTGCGTGGCGCTGAGTTCTGACCGACCCTGTCTCGCGCATGAAGGACCTCCTCCTCGCTCTGCTTCCCTTGGCCGTCACAGCCGCGAAGCTCTGCAGACCCGGCGTCGATTCACGCCTGCCAGACTTAACGAGGGCGAACACGACGACGGCGAGGGCGAACAGCGTAAGGATCGCAAGAACAGGGAGGTTCATCGGTGGGTATCCACCCTACGTGGCGGATCATACTTACAGAGCCCCCGCGACGAGAAGCTAGAACATCTGAAAAGCCGACGCTCCACGCACGGTCAATGCGTGGCCCGCTCGCCCCAGATCTTCTTCAACTGCGCATCACGGCCGCAGTTGAACCGATAGAACCTGTATCGCAAAGGGCTCTTCTTGTAGTAGTCCTGGTGATCACTTTCGCCGCCTTTGATGGAATAGAAG
>JAKZVK010000654.1:0-3123 GCA_047516085.1 Bryobacterales bacterium | reverse complement strand
TCCCCCACCGCCTTGTACAGCTCGATCTGGGAGCCGTAGCTCAGCACGGTGGCACCGGCCACGTTGTCGATGATCCACTGGCGGGCGGCCCGGCCGTCGCCGTCAGTGATGAACACGGCGTGATCGTGCACGGCCCGAACGGTCACCTCGGCGCCGAGCACGCTCTCCAGCGCGGCGGCCACCGGCCCCCAGTCCACCTCGATGCCCTCGGCCAGCACGGTGATGCGGGTGCGTCCGGGAACGCCAGCGTCATAGGACGCGAACCCGGCGCTGTCGGGGCCCCGGTCGCGCATCTCCCGCAGCATCACCGCGGTCAGCCGGCCCAACTCGTGCCGGTGCGCCTCGGTCTTGCAGAACAGGCCCACGATCCCGCACATAGCACTAATCCTCCGAAAGCCCTGATCTGTCCGAAGTCCGGCCAGCACGGTAGCGCCCGGCGCGCCCGCGACCCCAGCCCGGCAGCCCCGTGTCTCGGCCCTGTACTACGAACCTCACAATTCTCAGAGTTTCGCGAAAGTTTCGTAAACCCTTAAAAACAGGGTACAACAAAACTTCGGAAGCGGGAACACCGACAACAAAGGCCCCCTCAGAGTTTCGCGAAAGTTTCGTAAACCCTTAAAAACAGGGTACAATAAAACTTCGGAAGCGGGAACACCGACAACAAGAACCGGAGGAAATGTTGTGAGTCCGGAAGTCCAAGAGGCGCTCGAGAGCATCGAGGGCGGCGCAACACCGTCCGAACTTGAGTCTGAGACCCTCGACTTCAAGCAGGACGCCCGAAAGCCCTCCGACACCTTGGACCTGCTGGCGAAGGCGGCCACCTGCCTCGCGAACTCTCGCGGCGGGAACATCGTGCTTGGAGTGATCGACAAGATCGCCGGGCCAAAGGCGATCGCCGGAACCGAACTCGACCCTCTTGAGGCCAAGCAGCGCATCTACGAACGAAGCCGTCCGCCGCTCCTCGTGGACGCCGTGGAGCATTGGCACCAAGAAGTGAGGCTGCTGGTGATCGCCGTCGCGCCGGGAGTCGAGATTCACGCCGGCACGAAGGGTGAAGTGAGGCACCGTGTCGGGCGGTCCTGCTTGCCCATGACCTCCCAGGAGCAGGCGATCCGCACCAACGAGCGGCGCGGCGTGGACTGGTCTGCCCTACCGTCGAACGAGCCGGCCATCGCCGTCGCGGCGGGCGCGCTCGAAGTGGCCCGGCGCCTCCTGCGGATCGTCAGCGATGACCGTGCCCCTCTGGCCAGCCTCGACGACACCGATCTGCTAAGGAGCCTGGGCGTAGTGGACGGCGAGAACCGATTGCTCTTTGCCGGTGAAGCTCTGTTCTGCGACCGCGATGACGGCCGCCCATGGGTGGTGTATCAGTACCGACCTTCCCCAGCCAGCGAGGCCACCGCAGTGGAGCGCCTCGCCGGTCCTCTCGTGACAGTGCTCGACCGGCTCACCGAACTAGTGTGGGCGCGCCGTCACACCACACCCCTCACGCTCCCCGACGGCAGTCAGATCGAACTCGCTAATTTCCCGCGTGAGGCGGTCCGCGAGGCTGCAGCCAACGCGCTGCTGCACCGTGAACTGCAGATCGACCGCCCAGTCCATGTCGAGCACTCCCCCAATGCGCTCGTCGTCGAGTCTCCGGGGCGCCTTGTCAGCGGAATCACTGAGAACAACATCCTCACTCATCCCTCCAAGCCGAGGAACCCGTGCCTTTTCCAGGCCGCTCGAAAACTGCGGATGGCCGAGGAGACCGGGCGCGGCATAGATCGTATCTACCGGGAACTGATCCGTTCGGGCCGTGACGCTCCGACGATATCCCAGACGGCGGACACCACCCGCGTTGCATTCACCGGCGGGGCACCAAGAACGCAGGTCGTCCGCTTCATCACGCAGCTAGATCCTGCCGAACGCGACGATGTCGAAACTCTGCTAGTTGTCGTGACGCTCCTGCGCTCGCGCACTATCACCGAATCAAAACTGGCGCCGATTATCCAAAAGCCCCGATCAGAAGCCGGAGCAGTGCTTGACAGGCTCGCCTCGGACAAAGTGGGCCTTCTCGAAGCCACGCTCGAGTCGAGGTCCCGGCGGAAACCGACCTACCGGTTCCGCGCCCAGCCATTGCGTTCGCTCGGCAGCGCCGTCATCTACCAAAGGCCTAGCCTCCAAGACACCGACCGCAAGGTGACGGCTCACGTGAAGGACTACGGCCGCATCAACAACCGCACGATCCAAGACATGTTCGACGTGGATGTGTACCGAGCCAGTGCTCTGCTGCGAGACCTCCAGGAACGAGGTGTCCTGGTCAAGACCACCGCGCAACAGCGGGGGCCAGGCGTGGAGTACGGTCCCGGTCCGAAGTTCCCGTCGCGCAAGCGCAAGCCGCGAGACTAGCTGTCAGTCCAAACAGCATTCGCTGCCTTACCGACAACGCCGAAGGGTGCAGTGCCGGTCCGATTCCCCGATCAGATGATCGTTGACTACTCTCGGGTGCCGCGACCGAGCCGACAACGGCACGACCACAGGGGGAACGACATGGGAGCATTCGAGGAGATCCGCAGCCGGGTGGAAGCCGACGGCGTGGAGTTCATCTACGCCATGTTCGTGGAGATGCACGGCAAGCCGTGCGCCAAACTCGTGCCCGTCGGCGCCCTTGAGGGCCTGATGAGCGACGGTGCCGGGTTCGCCGGGTTCGCGGCCGGCCCGATAGGCCAAGACCCGTCCAGCCCTGACATTCTCGCCCTGCCCGACCCGGCGTCGTACACGCAGCTTCCGTGGCAGCCCAACGTGGCCGCCATGCAGTGCGACCCGACGGTGGAGGGCGAGCTGTGGCCGTACGCGCCGAGGGTGATCCTTCGCCGGGCGCTGGACGCCGCCGCCGAGCGCAACCTCGTGCTCAAGTGCGGCGTGGAGGCCGAGTACTCGCTGGTGGTGCGCCGCGACGACGGCTCCATCGCGGTGGCCGACGACCGCGACAACATGCCACTGCCCTGCTACGACGCCAAGGGCCTCACCCGGATGCTGCCCCATTTGACCGCGGTGTCCAAGAACCTCGACGCCATGGGATGGGGCAACTACGCCAACGACCACGAGGACGCCAACGGACAGTACGAGCAGAACTGGCAG
>JAKZVK010000653.1:0-3367 GCA_047516085.1 Bryobacterales bacterium | reverse complement strand
GTCCTTGACCACGTCGATCCGTAGGATCTCGTCGGGCGCTTCGATCTCGGCTTCGATCTGGGGAGGCCGGGCGGTGGAGGCTTCGAACCTCGTTCCCGGCATGTGGCCGGCGGCCGAGGCACGAACGATGATTTCGTCGCTTGCCCCATAGCTGTGCCGGGCAAGCATGCCGTCGAGGATGCCTTGGCGGTCTTCGGTATCGGTCCAAACCGCGGCCCAGCTATTGTGCGTCGAGAAGTGGTCGCTGAAGGAGACGAATCCGTAGACGTTGCCTTTCTCTAGCGCGTCCCGCGCGAAGTGGCCGGGCTCGTCGGTCTGCGTGGGTCCGCGCTTCTCGTCATCGGGCAGCCGCCAAGCCTCGTAGCTGCCACGGAATGCCTGGTAGATCTCGAGCACCGAGTCGTAGGCTGGGTTGGGCCAGTTCCAATCAGCCAGCGGGCCCGAGCCGAACGTGTGCGGCACGACGACGACCTTCTGCCCGGGCTGCGTGAGGACATTGCCTTCGATCCACTTCCACAGGTTCGGCGGCAGGTTGTCTTCGGGCCGGCGCTCGCGGTCAATCAGGCGCATGGGCGCGCCGCGCTTGAGGAAGAGCAGGTTGCGATGACCGCCGGGCCGCTGCAGGCTGTGCTCGTAGCTGTAGATGCCGGTGAAGACGGGCGCGTGCGTCATCAAGTCGACGGCTTTTTGCGTCCACCACCATTGGTAGTCGCGTAGGCCGTCGGCGCGGCGGCCGTTGAGGGTCTCGGTGTGATCGGCGGTACCGAGGAAGTCCATCTGGGCGGCGTCCATGGCGTAGCGGTAGGTGTCGAGGATTGAGCCGTCGGGCCCGTTGTGCGGCTCGATGTCGGTGTGACGGTGGCAGTCGCCCCACATCAGGCGGTAAGTCTTGCCGGCAAGGGTCATCGCGTGCCGCGGGCGTGGTGGTGGGCGCTTGGCGGGGTGGGGAAGTGTCACTGCATCGAGTTGAGCTGCCGCGGGATAGTTGCTCTTGTGCAGATCGGTCACGTACGCGCGGTAGTGCAGGGCGTGCAACTGCTCGGTGGGGACATTGTCCGCGGAACGGCCATCGCCGGCGTAGGCAACCGTAATGCGGCCCATGGGGGTCCGCGCGAGCGACGCGAACTGCGTGGCGCGGCCCGAGCTCCTAGACAGCCGAGACGGCAGCGACCACTTTCCGCCGCTCAGGTGCGTGGCGAAGAACTGGTGTGCCGTGACGGGTTCGGAGAGAGTCCAATGGCGGAACACCAGCCATAGCGAACCGCTGCCGTCAAAGCCAATGTGAGGGAGGGCGGCGTAACGAGTCATTCCGCCGGAGAGGACTTGCGAGATGTCGGCGGAAGGGTCTTGAAGACGTCCGTTGGCCCACACACGAAGGCCGATGGATCGTGAGTTGTAGAGGCCGCGACTGCCATCGACCGCGCTCGATCGCGAGAAGTCCTTGCCCCAGTTCTCGCCACCTTCATCCCAGGCGACCCAGACGCGATCGTTGGCATCGACGGCAACGCTCGAATGGAACTGCGCGGCCGTCTCGGTCGTGATGGCGACGACGTCACCGGAGCGCGAACCGTCGAACGAGCGCAAGAAGACGTCATAGTTGCCGTAGTGGTAGGAGTCCCAACTGACCCAGGCCGTGCCGGACGAATCGAGGGCCACGGCGGGCTGCCAGTCGTTGGCATCGCTGGTGGAGATGCGGACTTCCGGTCCCCAGGCGTCGCCGTTGAAGCGGCGGGCGTAGATGTCAGCGTCGCCGTTGCGGAAGGACTGCCATGCGATGGTGACGTTGCCGGCGCCGTCGGACGCGGCCTTGACATTGAAGTCGCTGTGCGGCGAGCGCGTGAGGCGGTGGGGCACGGAGAGGTCGCCCTCGGGGGAGAGCGTGCGGGTGAAAAGTTCGAAGTTCCCGTCGATCTGCCTGGACCAGACCACCAGGGCACCGTCAGGGGTGGCGGCGATCGCCGGGGAGTAGTGGTCGCCCCAACCGCTGATCTCGACCGGCTCGGACGGGCCTGTGCGTGGTTTGTGAATCCGGGCCATGATGCGGTCGGCCTGCTTGCCGTCCCATTCGACATACGCGCAATAGAGCGTACCGTCAGCACCGTAGGCAATCGCGGGCCAGTCTGCCGTGTGGCCGGGACGGCTCACTGGCGAGCCGGGGAACTCTCCCGCGAGACGGAGCGGCGAGGGTTGGTAGCGGGTCTCTCGCACCCACTGGCGTTCGGGAGGGGCGGGCTGCTGGGCTTGGAGGACGGCGGTAGCGAGGGCGAGGATCAGGAGCAACAACGTAGCGGAGCGCGTCACGGCACCCGCGATTATACATCCGCGGGTTGTGGAGCCTTGTTCGTCAAGGAGCCGTTCAAACCGTTCAGACCACGGAAAGACGAAGTCGTCAGCGGATCCCACACGTCACTTCGCGCGGCTGAGGCGCCGGAAGTATTCGGCTACGGCTTCGCGGTACTGTTCGGGAACCGGCGTGTTGACTTCGGCGCGGACCTGCCCGCCGCCTTCGGTCTCTACTTGACGCCGCACCTGCAACTCGAGTTGCTCGAGCATGGTGAGCATGCGGCGGTACTCTTGCGCCAATAGGTTGGGGTTGCCCTTGAAGTTGTCGCTGCCGAGTCCGCGAACGAAGTTGCGGATCTCCGCCAGGTCCTCTTTGTAGATGCCGCCTGTGCGGAGGTCGCGTGCCAGGCGGGGAACTGAGCGCACGCCTTCACTAAGGGCGCGCTCCATCTCGCGGCGTGTCTCGTCGTCCCACACGCCGATGCCGCCGGGATGGCGCTGGTTGCCGTAATTGCTGGCACCGCCGATCGTGCGTTGCGGGCCGCCCTGCCCTTCGCCTTGCGTCCTTTGCCCGCGCTGTCCGTTTTGACTGGGCTGGCCACCCTGGCCCTGGCCTTGCTGAGACTGTGCCGACTGCTGGCTCCCGCGCTGTTGGCCCCCGGGCTGTTGCCCAGGTTGCTGGCCCGGTTGGCTGCCCTGCTGGCCTTGTTGCCCCTGTTGGCCTTGGCCCGGCTGCTGCCCTGGTTGCTGGCCCTGTTGCTGCCCTTGCTGGCCGGGTCCCTGTTGGCCGGGCCGGGTCGGATCGAGGCCTGCGGCCTGCTCGAGACGCCGGCGCAGGCTTTCGAGTTGAGCCAGGGAGCGTTCGAGTCCTTGCTGCTCGCCCGCGCCTGCGGCTTGGGCCAGGCGCTTGGCTTCTTGCGTCTTGCGCTGCAAGTCGTCGAGCGCGCGTGTCACGACCTCTTCGCTTTGGGCCGCGTGCGGAGCCAGCCCGCGGCGGATGTACTCGGCGGAGACACGGAGCCGGGTGGCGACTTCGTTCTGCTGCAAGTCGCCCAGTGCCTCGCGCAAGGTGCGAGTCGTCTCG
>JAKZVK010000652.1:0-7059 GCA_047516085.1 Bryobacterales bacterium | reverse complement strand
CCCGGAAGAGTTCGGTTTGAAACATGGGAGCTTCTGTCGCGCATGCTGCGAGGAAACAGAGCACGGCCAAGAGAAGGCTGTCCGGTATCCAAGTTGGCTGGGATCTCACGTCAGTTCCTTGCGGAGGCAGTATAGCTTTGCCGTTCGGCTGGGGTCCCCGCCCCGGAGGGGCCGAGAGATCATAGCCCACGGTTTCAACCGTGGGTAATCATCAATCATTTCCCAGAAGCCCTGAAAGGGGCGATACAGCTTTCTCCGCGGCATGCCGTGCCCCTACGTCGTCCGATGTACGACCGTCGCCTACCCACTCCAATACCCCGTCCACCACCCGACGAGCAACGCGATGACTCCCCCAACCAGCGGGAACGCCAACACCGCGAGGGCCAGCTGCGGAAGGAAGCCCGGCCCCAGGTTACGAAACGCCAGCCAAGCCTGCACCGCCACAATCACCCCAAACGCCGTGTAACCCCACATCCCACCATTGATACACCACGGGCAATGGGGAACGCCGGCTTGATGAATGTTGCAGCTTACCGCCGCGCCGCTCCACCATGAGCGGCAACCACACTGGTAGACAAGGTTGCAGAAGTTGATGAACAGCAGGCCGCTGACCGCCGCCGCCGGCACGAAGACGCCGAGCCGCCCGGCCCAACCCAGCTTGACGGGAATCCTTACACCTCCTCAGGCACGACGTACGGCTTGCGGTAGTCGCGCTTGAGGTGCTTATTGGCCTCGTCGTTGTTGATGTAGCGTTCCGCTTCCGGGTCGAAGTCCAGCCGCTGCTTGGTGCGGTAGGACGTGTTCGCCATGTGACACAGCGCCGCCGAGAGATGCCCCTCGACGATGTCGCAATGCAAGTCCGTGTGCTTGCGGCTCTTGACGGCCTCGAGAAAGTTCGCGAAGTGCGGCGCGAACGCCCCTCGCCGCTCCTCGGCGTAAAACATCGATGGGCCCAACTCGCGCTTCTCGCCCAAGAAGGTCCAGAAGCCCTTATGGGACATCGACATGTAGCCTTCGCTGCCAAAGAACAGGTTGCCGACGGTGTTCATACCGCCGGTCTTGTCGCCAAGGTTGGCCTCGCCGCCGGTGAGCAGGCCCCGCACCTCGAACACCAACTGCGCGTCGGGATAGTCGAACAGCGCCGTCTGCGTGTTAGGCGTCTGCTGGTCGTCGTTGTAAACGAAGTGTCCGCCGGAGGAGAAGACGGCCGGCGGGAGCGTATCTTTCCCGAGGCCCCAGCGTGCGATATCCATCTCGTGGACGCCCTGGTTGCCGATGTCCCCGTTGCCGAAGTCCCAGTACCAGTGCCAGTTGTAGTGGAACCGGTTTTCCTTGAAGTCGATCTCCTGCGCCGGACCGAGCCAGATGTCGTAGTCGACACCTGTCGGGATCGAACTCGCCTGCACACTGCCGATCGACTTGCGCCGCTTGAAGCACAGGCCCTTGGCCATGTAAAGATCGCCGATCACGCCATCGCGCAGAAGCTGGATGCCGCGCATTTTGTGCTCGGTGCTGCGGCTCTGCATGCCGCACTGCACGATGCGGTTGTACTTGCGCGCCGCCTCGATCATCTTGCGGCCCTCGAAGATGTTGTGGCTGGCGGGCTTCTCGACGTAGACGTCCTTTCCGGCTTGGCAGGCCCAGATCGTCGCGAGCGCGTGCCAGTGGTTGGTGGTCGCGATCTAGACGGCGTCGATCGAGTCGTCCTTGAGCATGTCGCGCAGGTCGCGGTATTCCTTGGGTTTGCGGTCTTGATATTGCTTTGTGTAGGCAGCCGCTTTTTCGCCGACGGCCTGGTCGATGTCGACGACGGCCACGACCTCCGCGCCGGGCAACTCGGCGTAGGCACGGATATGCGATTTGCCGCGTCCACGCACGCCGACCACGGCGACGGCGATGCGTTCGTTGGCGCCCTTGACACGCGAGTACGAAGCGGCGGACACAGCCGCGGCGGCGGTGCCGGAAGAGCCCAGAAAACGGCGACGATCGATGGATTTCATGGCAACACCTCCGTTACATCAAAGCGAAAACTGTCTCAGGTTAGCATGGCGTGGCCAAGAAGGCACGGGGTGGTCAATAGGTGAATGGAGATTGATCCAGCACCGAATTCTCGATGATAGACTTGGGGCATGGAGATTCAACTCACGCCGGAGCAGGAATCCCTGCTTGAGCGGCCGGCCGCTAATCGAAAGCGGCCGAAGGCAGAGTTAGTCAGTGAAGCGATCCGCGTCTACTTGGAACATGAGAATTGGTTCGCTCAGGCCGTGGAGCAGGGTCGAGAGGCCACCCGCCACGGTGACCTCCTTGAACACGAGGAAGTCGTGACACGGATCGAGCGCCGCTTCGGCGACTGAGAGCTCAAGGGCTACTCACCTTGCAATATCTTCGGTCGCAGTACTAATAATCCCGTAAGCATCAGGTCGCCGGTCGCGAAACATGAAGTAGCGCTTGCGCGCAGCTTCAACCTCAGCTCGATCAATGTCGCCGGCGACAGTCTCACCGTCGGCCCTGCCGGCTTCGCTGACGACCTGGCCGAGCGGGTCGACGATGAGGCTGCGGCCACCCATGGCGAAGGTATCCCCGTCCGTCATCGGCACCGCACCGACGCTGTTGCATGCCGCCACGTACGCTCCGTTTTCGAAAGCCCGTGTAATCATCATCTCCCGCCAAACCGACTTCTCCGTGTCTGACGCCCCAAAGGGGACGAGGATCAGTTCCGCACCGGCAAGAGCCAAGCATCGCGCCGACTCGGGGAAGAACGTGTCATAGCAGAGCATGATGCCGACTCGCCAGCCGTTCATCGGGAACACAGGGAACTTCGAACCCGGCCGGAAGAACAGCTTTTCGATTCCCCGGAAGGCAGGGATCTGGACCTTGCGATACTTCCCGACCACCTCACCCTCAGGGCCGATGAGCAAGCTGGCGTTGTAGTAGAGGTCCGTGCCGTCCTGCTCGAAGTAGGTGGCGACGACGTGCACCTGGTGTTCGCGCGCTTTGGCCTTCACCGAGCGGATGGCGCAGCCGTCTTCGTCCGACGCCAGGTCGTAGTAGTTGTAATCGCGGTAGACGGGAAAGTAGCCGGTGCTGAAAAATTCAGGTAGGACGATGCATTCGGCGCCGGCGGCGGCCGCTTGGTCGATCCGGCTACAGGCGTTGGCGACGTTGCGCTCGATCTCGCCCATCGAGCTTTCCATTTGAACTAAGGCAAGTTTCATCACAGGCCTCCGACCGTGAGACTATCACCTACGATCCGGCACGTCTCACTGCGCGGGCTCACCATCACAACCCCAGCAGCGCCGCAATCAGGTTGCGTTGAATCTCGCTGGTGCCGGAGTAGATGCGGCTCCCGAGCGCGTCGCGCAACTCGCGCTCCAGCTCGGATTCGGTCATGTAGCCATAGCCGCCGTGGATCTGGAGCGCGTCCTCGCAGCACTTCACCCAACTGTCGCTGATGTGGAGCTTCGTCAGCGCCGCTTCGGCCACCGCGCTCTTGCCTTTGTCGCGCAGCCAAGCTGTGTGGTAGAGCAGGCGGCGGGAGGTCTCGAGCCGTAGCTTCATGTCGACGATCTTGCTCGACACCTGCTGGAACTTGCCGATCGGCTGGCCGAACTGCTTGCGTTGCTTGGCGTAGCGGACACAGGTCTCGAGCAACCGCTCCATCGATCCAACGGCGCTCGCCAAGATCGAGCCGCGCTCCCAGGTCATCGCACGGGTGAAGAGATCGGGCCCGGCGCCTTCGCGGCCCAAGCGATTCGCCTCGGGGACTTCGCAGTTGTCGAAAAAAATCTCGGCCATCGGTGACGTACGCAGGCCCATCTTGTCGAGTTTACTTCCGACCGTCATGCCAGGCGTGTCTTTCTCGACCAGAAAGGCCGTCACGCCTCGCGCCCCCTTCGATGCGTCAACGGTCGCAAACACAACCATGACGTCGGCGACCGGCGCGTTGGTGGCGTAGATCTTGCTGCCGTTCAAGAGGTAGCGATCACCCCTACGCTCGGCGGTGCTGCGCAGGCTGTAGGCGTCCGAGCCCGAGCCCGGCTCGCTCATGGCGTTGCCGCCGATGAGATCGCCGTTGACGAGCCCGGGCAGGTATTTTTGCTTCTGCTGGTCGCCGCCGAACTCGACCAGGGGCATCACGGCCGTCCACAGGTGGGCGTTGAGCGAAAAGATGAGGCCGTTGTCGCGGCAGGCGTAACCCAGTTTTTCGAGCACGCCAACGGTGGTGAGCGCGTCCATCCCGAGGCCGCCGAGGTTCTCGGGCACAAGCAGGCCCTGGATGCCGAATTCGCCGCACTTCTTCCAGCCGGCGCGATTGAACACACCGTTGCGGTCGTTCTCGATCAGGTTGTCGTTAAGCTCCGCGGCGGCGAACGTAGCGGCGCCGTTTCGCAGCTCTTGCTGTCGCTCCGACCAGGCGAAGTCCATCAGTCGAGATCCTTCAACGCTTGATAGTCGATTTTATCGGTTGAGGTGGTGGGAAGGGAGGGGTGAGAGGAGAAGCGGTCGGGGACCATGTAGAGCGGAAGCTGTTGCGAGCAGAATCCCTTGAGCGCGATCACCGAGAGCCGCTTGCCGCTGCGTGAACTGACGAACGCCTTGATCATCAGGCCCTCGTCGTTGGCAAGGGCGATGACGGCAGCCTGGCTTATGTCGGGATGGCGGTAGAGGCAGGCCTCGATCTCTCCTAGCTCGACGCGGAAGCCGCGTTTCTTGACCATGCGGTCGCGGCGTCCGAGGAAAACAAAGTCGCCGTTCTCGTCCTCGACGACGAGATCACCGGTGCGATACCAGCGGCGGCCGTCGCCGTCGGCCAAGAAGGCGGCGTCGGTTTGCTCGGGCAGGTTCCAGTAGCCCTCGGTGACGGCGGGTCCGCGGATGCAAAGTTCGCCCTGCTCTCCCGGCTTGGATTCGGCTCCGGCTTCGTCGACCACGAGCGATTCTAGATGTGAGCAAGTCTTGCCGATCGGGTAGGGCTCGGCGCGATCGGCCGCGATGGTCTCAGGAATCTCGAAGTACGTGCAGACGTTGGTTTCCGTGGGTCCGTAGAGGTTAAAGTAGCGCGGCCGCGGGAGCTGCTCCTTGAGCGCGCGCAGGTGCGCGATGGGGAAGACCTCGCCGGCGAACAACACCATCCGCAACGCCGACAAATCGCGCCCAGGCAAGTTGCCGTATTGCACCAGCAGGCTGAGAATCGACGGCGTCGAGTACCACACGGTCAGCCGGCGGTCCACGATCAGCGAGGCCAGGCGCGCCGGGTCCTTGCCGGCCTCAGAGCCGATCAAAACAACCGTCGCTCCGTGCTTCAACGGCAGGTAGATGTCGAGAATCGACAGATCGAAATGAAACGGCGCGTGGGAGCTAAAGCGGTCTTTCAGGCTAGGCTCGAAGGTCCGGCTGCACCAATCGACAAAGCTGACGGCGTTGCGATGCGACAGCATAACGCCCTTGGGTCGGCCCGTGGACCCCGAAGTGTAGAGGATGTAGGCAAGGTCGTCGGGATCACTGAGGACCGTGGAGGCCTCCGGGGCCGGGCCGTCGTGATGTGCTTGATCGAGTGCCGCTGCCAGCCCCACTCCGTTACCCGCGCCGTTGAACTGAAGCAGCGCATAAGGCCAGCTTGAACCGCCCGGCTCGCCCCGCGGTGCTTCGGCGAAACGATCCTCAACAATCAAAGCCTTGACCCTACAGTCCGCGAGGATATAGGCATTCCGCGAAGCTGGCGCATTCGGGTCGACCGGGATGTACGCGGCACCGGCCTTCAGCGTCCCGAAGATGGCCGCGACCGCATCGATGGATTTGGCCAGATAGATGCCGACCCGATCGCCGCGTCCCACGCCCTGGTGGACCAGCCAATCTCGAACGCGGTCGCTCAGGGCCGCCAAGTCGCGATAGGTGATCTCACCACCGGGGGAGTTTTCGACCGCCGTGCAGTCGGGGTGGCTTGCGGCGGACCCGTCGAGAAACACGTGCAATGGGGTCGAGACGCCCATGAGACCGAGGCCTAGCTACTTTCCAGCGCAAAAGCGATGCGCTTCCCCTCGGGGACTGTCACCATTTTTCGCGCTCCCATGGAATCAACCGTTTGGCGGGATCCTTCGTGCGCGAAAATTGGCTGACTGTTCCCAAGAGCACGGCTCCCGCTTTTTCTTCGCCCGAACGTAGCTACGCGCTTCCCGCCTGCTTTGAACGGACCAGCCCCGCAATCTCCTCGATTGTGTTGAGGTGATCGACACTCGCTTCGTGCGCTTCGAGGGTGATGGAAAACTGCTCCTCGAGAAAGGTCACGAGCTTGAGCGTGCCGATGGAGTCGAGCACGCCGGTGGTCATCAGCGGAGTCGTGTCGGTCAGCTCATCGGGGTCTTCCCCCACAAGGAATTCACCGAGGATGTACTCTTTGAGCTTCGTTTCGATCGGTTGGTCCATAAGCGGTCTAGCCTATGACGGGTCCTGCCCTAGGATCTCCCGCTCCAAATGGGGTCGGAGTCGCTGGTAAAGCGCGTCAGCAATCATGCGATGGGCTTTGGCGTTCGGGTGAGTGTCCCACGGAGCGATTTGAAGACTCTTTCGATCCGGAAGATTCGCGTAGAAGTCCGAGAGGTCGAGGACCGTAAACCCGACACCGCGGGCGATCTGCACCACCGGATTCGCGTCCTGTACCGAGCGGCGCCCGTCGACGGTCTCGAGCAGCGCGAAGTAGGTTTGGATACCTCGCTCTTTACACACTTCCGATAGACGTGTTAAACCCGCTCTGAGTATCTCACGGTCCAAGACATTCGCTGCATTCCCCTCGGCCCGTGCGCTTTCTTGAGCGTGCCCCACCAGATCCTCGTATGGAATCTCGACACATCGTTGCCGTGCCCGCAGCACGTCCTGTCCCGCCCTCCAAGATTCACGGCTGTGTGCCATGTACAGAACGGCGTCCGGATCGAAGTCCAGACCCTTAGTTCGCAGGGCATGAAGCTTGCGGAGCGTCCCGTACCCCCCTACAGCTAGATTGAGGATCTCAAACTTCTTTCCGGGTCCTCCGACTTGGTCGTGGTTCAAACGCTTCTCCAGGAC
>JAKZVK010000651.1:0-5475 GCA_047516085.1 Bryobacterales bacterium | reverse complement strand
GAAGCCGGTTCCGGGATCGGTCACCGGAACGCCCCGTGAGCAACCGACCGGTGCGCATCGAATCACGCGCCACCCGCTGTTCATGGGCGTGAGCGTGATGGCGCTTGCCCATGCCATCCCGAACGGCCATGCGACCGATGTCGCGTTCTTCGGCGGGATCGCCGTCTTCTCCCTCGTGAGCTGACGGCTCCAGGACCTGCGCAAGCTGGCCGCGGGCGATCCGGCGTACAAGCGGTTTCACGCCGCCACGTCCTTCCTGCCCTTCACCAGCCGCGGAGCCATGCGCGGGCTGATGGAACTGCCCCCGCTCGCCGTGATCGTCGGCATCGTCGTCGCGCTGGTCGCGCGCTGCCTACATCCGTCGATCGGGGGCTGCGGTGTGTTTGGGTGATGTCCGCGCGCCGCATGCCGGGCCGCGCCTCAACCCGGGAGCCCCGAGACTCATTCCCGCACCGCTCCATTGCTCGAACCCGACTGGCTGGTTCAGCTCGCAGGTTCCGGATACGAGGCTACAATCCGCGCGTTCACCGAGGCCGGCCAACTCAGCGTCTTCTCGATAATCGCTGGTGGTGCAATCGCGATACTCGATGGGTCTCGCCGGCCGATCGCCACGAACCTGGGCCGGGTATCGCCAGACCATCGCCACCTCGGGCTGCTCGGCGGCGCCTCCGATTCGCTCCGGCCCGCTCCGTGACTTGCGTGAATGAACGGTGTAACAACCCGTCGCTCGGGGCGCGCTGTGCACCGTCTTCCTGGCGCGCGCGAAGCAACGCCCGGCCCGCGACCGCATTGCCAACGGGCGCCATTTGCGTTCACGACGGGTCAGCCGATTGATCACATCCGCATTCTTTTTGATTACAACATTGTCCAATAAATCGTTTTATTATTATATTACAGAGAGTTGGAGTCCTTATTAGTCTAAGAGTCCGTCCGGAAACATTATGAGGGATTACAAAGTTTTCGGAGCAAGAGGCGGATTGATGCGAGTTTGAGGAAGGCGAGCGCGTTGCGGTTGAGGTTTTCCCAGTCCTTGGCCAATCGCCGGCAGCGGTTGAGCCAGCCGATGGTGCGTTCGACAATCCACCGCTTCGGCAGCACGACGAAGCCCTTGTGCCGGTCGGATCGTTTGACGATTTCGGTTTCGAGAGCGGGCAGGATGCGCGTCAGGGCGCCGTGAAACTTTGGTCCTTCATAGGCGCTGTCGGCGAACAGTATTTTCAAGAACGGAAACAGGCCGAACAATGCCGAGAGCAGCGTCAGGCCGCCATCGCGATCTTGAACATCGGCGGCGGTGATCAGGCCGTGCAGCAGCAGGCCTTGGGTGTCGACCAAAACGTGGCGCTTTTTGCCCTTGATCAGCTTGCCCGCATCGAACCCGTGCGGATCGATGCGGGCCCCCCTTTTTCTGCGCTTTTTACGCTCTGGCTGTCGATGATGCAGGCTGTCGGACTGGCGTCGCGCTCGGCCTTTTCGCGGCACTTGACGTAGAGCTCATGATGGATGCGATCCAGCGTGCCGTCCCAGTTCCACAGGCTGAGATAGTCATGCACCGTGCTTTTGGGCGGCAGGTCTTTGGGCAGAGAGCGCCACTGGCAGCCGGTGCTCAATATGTACATCACGCCGTTGACCACCTCGCGCAGGTCGACGCGCCGCTTGCCGCCGCCCCGCTTGGCGGGCGGAATAAGCGGTTCGACATAGGCCCATTCCTGGTCGGTCAGGTCGCTCGGATAGCGCAGCTTGTCACGGTTGTAGCGGGGACGATTTTCAGCGGTCCACATGGCGCACCTCATGAAACGAATCGGGACCCACCAGGGAATCACATCTGGTTCGGTCACCTCAAGCGGCTATTCGGGCTACTCCGGCTAACCGATTCATCCGACTCGCAATGTCTCCGGACGGACACTAAGGGAATCCCCTTTGGGACGGTTTAAGAAATTGCAAGCTTTCCGGGCCACCACAATTCCCGACCAAACTCCCGGGAGCGCCGCGATGGCGGCGACGGTCGGCGTGGTTCGGGGGTTTTTGGCCGCCTCTCCGGGCGCAATTGAGCCGGTTTCGCGATTGGCGAGTCGGTCTGGCGGCTGCGACGCGCGATGCGAGTCGCGCAGTCCGCCATCGACCCGGGGGCGGCCAAGCGGAGACGTGGCCGGGCGTCGGCGGCGGATTTCGGCGAGACGTTGTGGCGGGTCGCGGCGATCAGGTCGGGCCGCGCGCCAGTGCCAGGATCGTTCGCCGGCGGCCAGCATGAGATCGAGCCCCGCGCGATCGCCGAGGCGGATGATCAGGCGCCGGCCATGGCGGATCACGTGGCCCGGCAGGGTGATCAGGGCGAAGCGCAGCGCCTTGAGGCGTTTCGCCGCCCAGGCCGGCCCCAGCACCAGGCGTTTCATCGCCGCGGTCAGGTTATGGGCCAGCACCATGATCGCCCACCACGCCGCGTTGGCGCCGAACCGGCCGGACGGCAAGCAACCGCCGGCGAGATCGTGCTTCATCACCGCGTGCACTTCCTCGCTCTTGCCGCAACGCGCCCGGTACCACCAGATCCCTTGGGATTCAATGCCAACGGGGTACTTCAACTTTTTTTGTCAGGGATTTGGGGGCCAGAGCCCCTCAACCCTGCATTACCGATTACTTCAATAGCCACCCAAACCCGCGGATATCAACCGCCTCCGCGTTTTTCACCGGGAACCACCGAGAACGGCGAGCCCAAGCGATGACTGAGCTAGACCGCATGACTCGCGCCCGCTGTTGTCCGGCCGGGCTCTCGCGCCCCCGACATCGCCGCGCCGGCCCCTCGCTCTCAGGCGGCGGCGAGCAAGCAATCATCGCCGAGAGGGACGATCGCCGTGAGGTCGCGCTCGTGCTGGTGGTCGGCGCCATCGTAGCGCGTGAGCGCGTTGGAGATCGGATTAACGATCACCGAGAAGATGCGTCGGGGCCAAGGAGACATGTTGGGCGGTGAGCCGTGCACCAGGGCGTCGCCGAAGATGAGTGCCGTACCGACCGCTCCCGTCGCGGCGACCAGCCCTCCTTCGGCCACGAGGCGCCCGACGGTCTCCTTTTCCACGACCCACAGCGGGTAACTGGTGGTTTCAGGGTCGAGGCTCGCACCAACGGGACCACGCCTGTGGGAGCCTCGAATGAAGTAGAGCGGGCCGTTGAACTCGGTGACGTCGTCGAGGAAGACGTGGAGATTGAGGGCGAGCGGCTCTAGCACCCCGTCTCTCGCTTGGTGCGTGGCGAAGTCGTAGTGCCACTGCCAGAGTTCGCCGGTGAACGCTTCCTTCACATTGACCTTGCACTGTTGGATGTAGAGGGGCTCGCGGAGAAACCTGGACGCCGGCGCCAACAGCCGGGGGTGGCGCGCGAGGCGGTCGAAGAGCGCGTTGCGGCGGTGCAGGGAAAATGCAGTCCGCACCACCTGGGTTCCCTTTTCCCGCCAGTTCTCGGGGCAATCCTCCGCGAAGAGGGCCGGAAGCTGCGCCCTCAACCGCTCCACCTCCGCGGCCGAAAACAGCCCGGGCAGGATCAGAAATCCGTCCTCATCGAAGCGCTTCAGCTGCTCGTCGGAGAGTCTCATGGCTCTCCCTCCTCAGTCATCGGGAAGTCAACAGCCTGAGTATATCCCCAGGAAGGAGCGCATGCATCACCCGGGATCGAGCTTGCGCGCGAAGCGCTGTCGTCTCAGGCGCTCCGCGTCTCGGCAGAGCCTTGTGTGCGCGCCAACCCTCGTTACTATAGCCGGGTCCATCTCGAAACGGAGGAAGACAATGGACGGCGACGCGGCGGTGCCCACCGAAGTCCCCAACTCCCCGCACATGGGCTCGACCCTCGCGGAGACGGATGCGGACGTCCACGCCCTGGCCCGCAAGGAGCTCGAGCGCCAGAGGGGCCAGATTGAGCTGATCGCGTCGGAAAACTTCGTCAGCCGGGCGGTGCTCGAGGCTCAAGCCACGGCCTTCTCCAACACGACCGTCGAGGGCTACCCCGGTCGCCGCTTTCACGGCGGTGTCGAGCACGCCGACGCTCTCGAGCGCATCGCCGTCGAGCGCGCTTGTCGCCTGTTCGGATGCAAGAATGCCAACGTCCAAGCGCACTCGGGGAGCCAGGCCAACCAGGTCGTGCTTTTTTCGCTGCTCAAGCCCGGAGACACCATACTCAGCATGTCGCTCGCCACCGGCGGACACTTGAGCCACGGGGCACGGGCCAACATGTCGGGGATCGTGTTCAACGCCGTGCAATACGGCGTGCGCAAACAGGACGGGCTCATCGATTACGACGAAGTGGAACACCTGGCCCGCACGCACAAGCCGAAACTCGTCATCACGGGCGGCTCGTCCTACCCCCGCGCCATCGACTTCGCGCGCTTCCGGAAAATCGCCGACGAGGTCGGTGCCAAGCTCCTCGTCGACATGGCGCATTTCGCGAACCTGGTCGCGTCGGGCAATTACCCCAACCCGTTCCCGCATGTTCACATGGCAACGACGACGACCTACAAGACGCTACGGGGCCCGCGCGGCGCCATCATCCTCTGGGACGACGATGAGCTTTCCAACGGAATCAACGCCGCGCTGTTCCCCGGCGTGCAAGGAAGTGCTCACGTTCAAGCGATCGCCGCCAAGGCGGTCTGCTTCGGTGAGGCTCTGCGGCCCGAGTTCCGGGAGTATGGGCGCTCGGTGCTCGAGAACGCTCGGGTGCTCGCACAGACGCTTGCCGGATGCGGGCTCACTGTCGTCACCGGCGGCACCGACACGCCTCTCTTGCTCGTCGACCTGAGACCCAAGAAGCTCACGGGCGACGTGGTTTCAGAAAGTCTCGAACGGGCCGGGCTCACCTGCAACAAAAACCTGGTGCCATTCGACCCTGAGAAACCTGCGGTCACCTCAGGATTGAGGTTCGGTGTCTCGGCGGGCACGACGCGCAGCTTCCGGCGGGAGGAGTTCCGGCAAATTGGAAATCTGATTTGCGAGGTCATTGAGGGGCTCGCCGAGCGCGGCCCGGACAACACCGCCACCGAGAAGTCGGTGCGCACCAAGGTTGAGGCGCTCTGTTTGCGGTTCTCCCTTTACGAATATCTCTAGATCGTGCCGCGCGTCGCGAGCGTAAACCTGTGCCTCCTGTTTATTCCATCCGGCGCAGAAACCCTAGCTTTTGGGGCCGCCAGTCAAAATCGTCCATTGCCCGTCTTTCGACTGGACTTCCGCCGCCAACAGAGCGTCACTGTGACGGGGTGCGGTGACGGCCAGATACCCCCTCATAGCCTCCAGGCACTGCCCGCCCGGTCCCGAACCTCCGTTTGGCCGGGCTCAGGGCGGTGGAAGCATCCGCAAGCAGCGGACGCCTGCCAGCTCAAAGGCACCAGCCCTCCGCCCACGGTGGACGGCGTCTCGGTTTGCAGTCTGTCTGCCGCTCTCACCCAGGAATATGACACTGCATTCAAAGACGGTGGTACCGCCGTATCGAGAAAACGAGACT
>JAKZVK010000650.1:0-3838 GCA_047516085.1 Bryobacterales bacterium | reverse complement strand
TCCACGACTTCCGTGACGTCAAGGGGCAGGAAACGGCCAAGCGCGCGCTCGAGATCGCGGCCGCCGGGGGACACAACATCCTCATGGTCGGCCCGCCCGGCTCGGGCAAGACCATGCTGGCGAAGCGCTTCTCGGGCATCTTGCCGGGGCTGACGTTCGAGGAGGCGCTAGAAACCACCAAGGTTCACAGTGTTGCGGGTGTGCTCGATTCCGAGCATGGATTAATCCGCGAGCGGCCGTTCCGCGCACCGCACCACAGTATTTCGAACGCCGGCCTTGTTGGCGGTGGCATGGGCGTGGCCAAGCCCGGCGAAGTCAGCTTCGCGCACAACGGCGTTCTATTCCTCGACGAGTTCCCCGAATTCCCTAGGAACGTCTTGGAACTCCTTCGCCAGCCCCTCGAGGACGGCTGCATCACCATCGTGCGCTCCGACCTGGCCTTGACGTTCCCTTCGACGTTCATGCTGGTGGCGGCAATGAACCCTTGTCCGTGCGGCTACTTTGGCGACCCGAACCGCGACTGCCGCTGCACGCCCGCCCAGATCCAACGCTACGTCGCCAAGATCAGCGGCCCGCTGCTCGACCGGATCGATATTCACGTGGAGGTACCGCCGGTTCGTTATCGCGAATTGCGTTCCACGCAGAGCGCCGAAAGCTCGGCGGATATCCGGGCACGGGCCGAAGCGGGCCGCCGTCTGCAAATGCAGCGCGGCTATCCCAACGCGCGCATGCCCGCCAAGATGGTTCGCGAGCACTGCCAACTCGACGAGGCCGGTGAGAAAACCCTTGAGACGGCCGTCCAGCGGCTGGGGCTCTCCGCCCGCGCTCACGACCGCATCCTCAAAGTGTCGCGCACCATCGCCGATCTCGATGGCCAACGGCAAGTCACCGTGAAACACCTCGCCGAGGCGGTGCAATACCGCAGTTTGGACCGCACGTACTGGGCTTGATCAGGCTGGGTCCAACTGCTTTCCGGCGCAAAAAGTGTGGCAGCGGTGCTTCTGGGTACAGTCAGCCAATTTTGGCGCCCGAAGGACGTCGGTAAGCGGCTGATTCCGTGTGCGCCCAGAAAATGGTGACAGTCCCGAAGGGAAGCGCATCAATTCTTGCGCCGGAAGACAGCGAGCGACCGGGTCGGGCCATCGGATCAGTGATATCATATTGATATCACTGATCTGGAGTAAGCCATGCCTGACATCCTGGTACGCGACCTGTCGAAACAAACCATTGACAAACTCAAGAAGCAGGCGAAGAGTCGCAATCGCTCCCTGCAGCAGGAGGTCAAAACGGTGCTGGAGAATGCGGCCGGCTTCTCCTTGGCTGACTTCGCCGAAAGGGCCAAACGCCTCAGAGAGAAGATTCGGCGAACCCACCCCATCCAGAGTGATAGCGTCGATTTGATCCGAGAGGACCGCGAGCGGTGATTGAGTGCGTCATTGATGCCAGCGTTGCCGT
Organism: Bryobacterales bacterium; assembly: GCA_047516085.1. Lineage (GTDB taxonomy): Bacteria > Acidobacteriota > Terriglobia > Bryobacterales > UBA6623 > JAKZVK01. The sequence continues at coordinate 2,383 of JAKZVK010000650.1, read as the reverse complement.
GAAGTGGTTCTTCGAGGAAGACGATAGCGAGCGGGCCGTTGCGCTGCAGGACTTTTTGGTCGAGAGAAACACCGCGATTCATGTTCCCGATTTCTTCGACCTTGAAGTGGGCAACGTCATTTGGAAGAAGTTCCGCCGTGGCGAGATTTCTCAACGCTACGTGGATCGGATTCTGACCGAGTTCGCGACGCTACCCCGGCGTCGAGAGTCATCGGCCGATCTGCTTCAGCCGGCTGTCAATCTCGCCTGCGCCCTGGGATGTACAGTCTACGACGGTAGCTACGTTGCACTGGCAGTTCTCCGGGGCTGCTCCGTCTTTACGGCGGATCAGAAGCTGTTTCGTGTGGTTGAGAAGAGTCCCTGGGAAAAGCAGGTCGTCCTACTGAAACATTGGGCGCCCCCCGCCTGAAATGTAGACGCCTCTCGGGGGCGGCGAACCAGGAAGGGCTCCAGGCCTGGTTTTCTTCGCGGCGACGCGGCCCTAATGTTTCACCATCCACCCGCGGTCCCAGGGCTGGGCCAGGGTGGGGTGGTTGGCGTAACGCCGCATCTTGAACTCGAGCCGCCGGCCCGAACCGGGCTCGAGCCGTACTTCGACCACCGCGCTATCGATGGGTGTGGTCTTGCCGCCGACGGTCACCGACTCGAAATGGTGCTCTCCGTAGCCGCCCGCTTGGACGATCACTGTCCGTGGCTTGGTCTGATTCACGTTGACCAGCGTGACGGTGACGGAATCGGCAGTCATCTTCTCGACCAGCGCGGCCACGTCCTCGGGAGGGCCGGAGCGCCGGCGTTCGGGGTCGAAGTAGCGCAGCCGTGAGTGCAGCGTCCAGATCTTGCCGCCGGCGAAGTAGCCGCCCAGCATGAGGTTCGTTAGTGCCTGCGTCTGTGCCGGGTTGAAGGAGAGCAGCCAGTCGGCAAGCCGAGTATCGGGTGAGGTTGGGTCGCTGTGGATCGCCTCGACGCGGTCCCGCACGTCCTCGAAAGCCGCCTGTAGCGCCTTCTCCGGGTAGCCTCCGTCCTTGCCTTCGAGAAAGCCGAGCCAGCCTTCCACCGGCAGACGCTCCAGGTCCTTGCGGTTCATCGACCAGAGGTAGATCTCCATCAAGCGATCGTGGTGCAGGTTGGGTTGCCAGCGGTACCACTCGGGGTCGCCCTTGTACTTGTAGCCGCGCGGGTCGCCGTACATCTGTGGCAGCATCACTTTGCCGTCGACGACTTTCTTCTGCTCGTAGAAAAGATCCATCTGGTGGCGCAGGATGTCGATGTACTTTGCGTCGCCGGTGAGCAGGTAGGCGTTGCTGAAGCCAGGCCAGGTGCCGGCAGTGAAGTAGTTGCGGTGGGCGATCTTCTCAATCTCGCCATCGAAAATGGTGAAGTTCCAGCCGTACGTGCTTTTCCACCACTGGCCGTCGAAGTTGTTTCCCGGCTCGCCGTCGAGGCCGATGGTGGAGGGGATCATTCCGCCCGTTTTCGCGGTCCGCTCGACCCAGGCATCCATGTATTCGAGTACCCAGTCGCGATACTTCGACTCGTGATCGAGCATGTACGCGTTGAGGCCCAGGTTAGTCGAGGCCAGGTTCAGCCAGCTATCACCGACGCTGTCGACATACTCGGTGCAGTGCGCCAGCATCTTGTCGTAGACCGACATCAGGTCGAGCATCTTGCCGCGGCCGTGCGGGCTGTGGAGGATGTGGAAGCGTCCCGGCACGGCGTCGCCGACCCAGTCATAGACCGTCGCTTTGTGCATCATCGGGCCCTTGCTTCCGTTCCAGATGCTTCGGATGACCTTGTGCTTGGGATCGTAGTTGGGCGCGGCCGGATCTTCGTTCATGTAGAGCCCCGCGAAACGCTTCATGCGTTTCCGGAAGGTTACGTCGGTCGGGTCTGCAAGGCCCTGGAACATGAACCCGCGCATGCCTTCGCCGGTATGAAACCAGTCCGACTGGGTGATGAACTCGTTGTGGTAGGCGCCGTTTTCGGCGATTTTCGTCGTCTTGGTGCGCAACTCGTTGTACTGGATCAGGTGACCTTCGAGGCCCTTCTTGAATAGCTTCAGGGCCGAGTCGGAGCCGCCCAGAGCGTGCAGCAGAGTCCAATTGAAGTAGGTCTCGATGGCGTCGTCGGGACCGTCAAGCGTTCCCCAGCGAATCGTGTGCAGCAGGTAGCCGCGCTCGTCGATGTAACGGTCAGCGAATAGCTCCACCGCGTCGGAATTCGCCCGCAGCAACTGCCGCTCCATCAGCGCCCAGCCCGGCGGCGGCATCGGCTCGTCAATTACAACGGTGACGTCGTCCGCTGAGCCGACACCGACGCCGGCGATCAGGGCTACGAGACAAACGGTAGTCAGGCGAGAGAACACGGTACGCATGAGAATTCTCCT
>JAKZVK010000649.1:0-4174 GCA_047516085.1 Bryobacterales bacterium | reverse complement strand
GCTGTCACGATCCCTCTGGCCGATGGGAGCGTCCAGGCTGAGCTCTGAAGCCGCGACACGACGAAGAGCCCGAATGGTCCCCACCGGCTTTTCCATCTCACTGGCGATCTCGGCATCGGTCGGCGTGCGGCCGAGCGACTGACCTGCCCCCAAAAGCGGTACCACCTAGAGTGTTAGTCCAAGCACCTCCTTTTGGCTGGGGGGTGGTCGCCTCCACACAGATCCGCAGACCCTCGGGCAGGGCCCCGAATCTCCGGCCCACGCCAGGACGGCGTGGATGGCCGTCAGCGTTCCAGCATGCGCTCCTTCAAAGCCCGGATATCGGCGGTCATTTCCGACTCGGGGACGGCGCTCATGGACAGGACCTGAAGCTTGCGCTTCGTTATCTCGTCCATGTTCAACTGGATGAGCGCCAATGCTAGGCAGTGGAGCACCTGTATTTCCCGGGGTTTGAACCCCAAGTCCGGATTCAGCCCGCCCTGTTTGTTCAGCTGGAAGTGCCTGAAATTCGCGTAGGACGAGTCGTGCTTGCTGAGACACGCCAGGATCTCCTTTTCGTCCGTAGCGGGAAGCTCTTGAGCGCGGCCAAGGGCGTTGGCCGTGGCGACGATATCCCTTCGTATCCCGGATTTGCCACCGCTCTTGCGCAGAATCGCCTTGTAGAGGACATGGGGCACGTGGCCCGTATCGGCACGGATGATGCCGTAGTGGAGCAGGAGCAAGAGCCGGAGGGACTGTTCGACCGACATGAGGATCAACTCAAACGACACGACATTGAAGTAGAACCAATCGATGTTCGGCGGCTTCGCATCCGGCTTGTCCATACAGTAGATGGACGCACGTTGGTGGGCCTGAGCCCCAGCCATCAGCCTAGCCACGGCTATCTTCTCGTCCTGTTCGCTCAGCATCGTCGGTCGTTTTGTAGTCATCCATTGCTCCCTTGTCGTGAGCAGCACTATCGCCACATGGCTCTTAGCCGACCGGGGGGGCCGTCTCCGTCGATCCGCACCGGATTCTGTTGAGGACGCTGAGGAGGAGGCCGACAACGACCAACTGCGCGACCGGCTGCCGAACTGGCCCGCCGGGAATATGTGTGGAGACAAGCCTTCTCGGAAGGAGTTTCGCTACTTGATGTAATCGCTCCATGCCTGGAGGACTTCGGCGCGCCGCTTCAGCAGATCGGACCGCTGATACGCCTGCACGACTTGGCTCCGGGGCACATGGGCAAGGCAGGTCTCCGCAACTTCCGCCGGGACGCTGGACTCCGCCATCCACGACCGGGCGCTCGAACGGAAGCCGTGCAGTGTCGAGGCGACACCGGCGCGCCGGAGCACCCTAAGCGACGCCGTCGCCGGCAGCCGCCTCCCCGTCCGCGACGGGAACACGAGCCGCGACCCGCCCGACTCCTTGCGCGCCCGTTCGAGCACTTGGAGCGCGCCCGTGCTGAGCGGGACGGTGAACTCGCGGCCGGCCTTCATCCGCGACGCCGGGATCGTCCAGCGCCCCGCGTCCATGTCGATTTCGTCCCAGCGCGCACCGCGCGCCTCGCCGGGCCGAACGGCGGTCAGCGCGATCAGTTCGACGCACAGAACCGCCGACGGGAAGCTCCTTGTGAATGTTCATCATCTGTGTAGCTCTTCAGCCGGTAGCGTAGTGCACGTGCCATCGTGCGAACGTCTCTCGTAGCTGGGCTGAGGCTGGGACGACAGCGGCCGCTGTTGGCGGCCATTTTCGGTTTCTCTTGACAGTCGCGGAGGCACGAGTGCTGAGGCTGAGACGGCGCATGTTTGGGCACAGTGATTCGCCAAGAAGGGGCGCGCATCCAGTGGGACCGGTTGATAATCCGGACGGTGCGACTTCAATTGCGCGGACGTGCGGGCCATCCGGTGCCGACGCTGGTCAAATTCGCGGTTCACGGAACATCACGAAGAGGGAGAATCAGAACGAAGAGGGAGAATCAGACCATCACCATACAGCGCTATTCGGTCAATCAGCATCCAATCCAAACCCTGCTGACTTGGATCGAGTCCGACGAGATCGCGATTCCCGAGATCCAACGCCCCTTCGTCTGGAACGCGGCCAAGGTGCGCGATTTCATCGACTCGCTCTATTTCGGCTACCCGGTCGGCTATCTCATCGCGTGGCGCAATCCATCGGTCCGGTTGAAGGACGGAACCAAATCGGCGGGCAAGCGCATTCTGATCGACGGCCAGCAACGCGTGACCGCCCTTCTGGCAGCCATGTTGGGGCAGTCGATTGTCGACAAGCGCTACCGGAAGGTGCGTATCACGATTGCGTTCCATCCCGGCGAGGAACGGTTCGAGGTGACCAATCCCGCAATCCGCCGCGACCGGGCGTGGCTTGCGGACATCGCCTCCCTCTTCACACCCGGCACGAAACTGCTTCGCGTCGTCGATGCTTACTGCGTGGCCAACGCGGCAGCAAGCAGGGACGAGATATACGAACGTATCGAACGGCTCCGTGGCGTCCTCAATAATTCGCTCGGCCTCATCGAGCTCAACGCGGACCTGGATGTCGAGACCGTCTCGGAGATATTCGTTCGCATCAATTCACAAGGGGTTCCGTTGAATGCGGCCGATTTCGCCATGTCGAAGATGGCGGCAAACGAAAAGTACAACGGCCACCAGCTCCGCAAGTGCATCGACTACTTCTGCCATCTCGCCATCGTGCCCGAAGCGTATGGCGATTTGGCGAGAGACAGCGAGTTCGCCGGGACCAAGTATTTTCAGGCCATGGAATGGCTGAAGCATGAGAAGGAGGACCTGTACGATCCCTCCTACACCGATATGCTTCGTGTCGCGTTTACCTCCGAGTTCCGGCGTGGACGCCTCGAGGACCTTGTTGCCCTGCTCTCCGGCCGGAACTTCGAGACCCGCGAGTTCGAGGAGATTATCGCCGAGGCGTCGTTCCGCAGGCTTGAGGCGGCAATCCTGCGCTTTATGAACGAGACTGACTTCAGGCGCTTCATCATGATTCTGCGCTCGGCGGGGTTTGTGAGGGCGTCCATGATCCGATCGCAAAACACCGTCAATTTCGCCTATATCCTGTATCTGACATTGCGCGCGCGGCGGGAGAATCCGGCCCACATCGAGACACTCGTGCGGCGCTGGTTTGTCATGTCCGTCCTAACCGGCAGGTACACGGGCTCACCCGAGACGGCATTCGGCGTGGATATCCGCAACATTGCCGACCGGAACGCGCAGGACTACCTGGACGCGGTGGAGCAGGCGGAGTTGTCCGACGCCTTCTGGAACGCGGGTCTTCCCCAGCAGATGGACACGTCAGTGGCAAGCAGCCCCTATTTCAATGTCTTTCTGGCGAGCCAGGTCAAGGCAAACGACAAGGGATTCATCTCGAGCGACCACACAGTCCAGACCCTGCTCGAAGGCGCCTCGCATGTTCACCACGTTTTTCCGCGGAACTACTTGAAGAACCATGGTTTGCCGCGCAGCCGCTACAACCAGATCGCGAACTACGTCGTGATGCAGGGCGAGATCAACATTGCCATCGGCGACAATCCTCCGGCAGCGTATTTCAGCGCGCTCTGGCGGCAATGCGAGAACGGAGAGCCCCGATATGGCGGCATCACCGACGCGGACGACCTGCGCGCGAATTTCCAGGCTCACTGCATACCCCAAGGCATGGATTGGCCGGATGTCGGCGACTACGACGCGTTCCTGAAGCGGCGCAGACTTCTGATGGCCGTCAAGATTCGTGACTACTACAAGTCGCTATAGGGCAGCCTGTCCAGTGCGCCACCGACCGGTCCGCCCTCGCCCCGATTGCCTGATAGCCCAGGCTGTTGCCATTTCGTGTCCCGCCATTTGATGCCGTTTTCTCGCCCTTTAAGCACGGCAGCATCAGGTATGGTAGGACGGCAAGTGCAGCAGATCGCGCAGTGTGGTTGAACCGGCGAATTATTCAGTAACCCGTTGCTACGCTGGCGGTTAGCCGGTCACCGATACGCTGTGGATCACTTCGGATATACAAAACGAACGGGCGGCCGCGGAAGGGATCGGTCACACCCGACGGAAGGCTGGGCGGCCTCACGCCTCATAACTGCCCATGAGCATCAAATCTAGGCAGCATCGCGTGCGCGATATCCGGCTCTCACTCGGGCGCGGCAGCGTCCAGGGCCTGCCGTGCGTCGAGA
>JAKZVK010000648.1:0-12615 GCA_047516085.1 Bryobacterales bacterium | reverse complement strand
GGCCAGCGTGAGACGTTCGGCATTCTGCATGGTGACTCGCATTCACCCGCAGTGTGCCCTGACCCCACCGCTGCATTCTCAGGATCATCTTGTGTTGGAAACACTCCCCCCTTTCAGGATCATCTTGTATTGGACAACTCTGCCGCTTGAAAACGGTCCGGCTTAGGAGTACACTATCTTCGGAAGGTCTTGATACATTCGCAAAGAGGGGAGTCTCATGAATTCGAGATCGAGACATCAAGGGTCTAGGCCCGTATCGCTGTGGATTACCTTGAACCTGCTTCTGGCAGGTTTTTTCTTTTCGGTCGGCACCGTGCAGGCGCAGACCGCGGCCGCGACGCTCACCGGTGTCGCAAAGGACACGACCGGGGCAGTCATCCCGGGCGTAAACGTCACCGTGACCAACGAAGACACCAGCCTGGGGCGCTCGACGGAAACCGACGGCAGTGGGAACTACACCGTTCCGGCGCTGAACCCGGGACCGTATCGTGTAGAGGCCGAGTTGGAGGGCTTTCAGAAAGCGGTGTATTCGGGGATCACTCTCCAAGTGAATCAGGAAGCCCGGGTCGATATTGAGCTGCAGGTCGGTCAGGTCACCGAGGTCATCGAGGTGCAAGCCGCAGCCATCCTGATTCGAACTGAAAACCCCGAGGTAGGCGGCGTCGTCGACGAGCGGCGGATCGTGGATCTGCCACTCAACGGCCGGAACTTCATGGAGTTGATCACCCTGACCGCCGGCACCAATCAGGCCAACGGGAGCACGGCAAAGGGGGGTCTGATCAACAAGGGTTACGCTCCCTCAGCGGCCGGGATGCCGGCGACGGAAAACAACTATCAGCTCGACGGCGCGGACAACCGGGAAGGCTTCTTCAACACCTTTAACGTGGCGCCCTCCGTCGATGCGGTGCAGGAGTTCAACATTCGCGTCGGGCAGTATTCGGCCGAGTTTGGGGCCGGAGGCGGAGCGATCGTCAACGTCGTCACCAAGTCCGGCACGAACGAGTTCCATGGGACGGCATTCGAGTTCGTGCGGAACGATAACTTCGATGCACGCAATTTCTTCCTCCCTACAACGGCCGAGATCGCGCCGTTGACTCGGAACCAGTTCGGCGCCTCCGCGGGAGGCGCCATCGTCAAGAACCGCTTGTTCATCTTCGGGAACGTCGACTTCACTCGCGAGCGCCGCGGCCTGTTCCGAACCGGCAACGTCCCGACGTCGGCTCAGATGGGGGGCGACCTCTCTGCCTTCGGCAAGGAGCTTGTGGACCCGTTTACCAAGACTCCGATCCCGAACAGCATCATTCCAGCGTCCCAGATTAATCCGATCTCGGCCAATCTGGTGCGACTGTACCCCGCGCCGAGCGCGCCAAACCCCACTCAAAACTGGGTCAACAGCCCTTCCGGGAAGGATGATTTCGAAAACTACCTGGTGCGCTCGGACTTCCAGGTCAATGATCGGAACAACTTCTTTGGCCGCTACGCCCTCCAGGATCGGCTCCAGGATACCCCTGGTACGTTCCCAGCCTTCGGCGGGAATAACACCGACAGCCGTTTCCAATCACTGACGTTCGGCTTGACCAGCACGATTTCGCCCACGTTCGTGAACGAGGCGCGGTTTACCTACGGCCGGACCTACAACCTCATTGCCGGGCAAAATCAAGGCATTCCCGTTTGCGCGGATGCCGGCATGCCGTTCGCATTCCGCGACGAATTCAACGCCGGTATGTGTGAAAGTATCGGCTTCAGGTCGACCAGCATCACCGGTATGGCGGAAAGACAGCCATGGCTGCTGGAAGTCAACCAATTCCAGTGGTACGACGGGGTGACCTGGATCAAAGGGGCCCACACGCTCAAGGCCGGCTTGGATGTCAAGCAGCTCTATCCCTTTGCCAGTCTGGGAACCCACGCCAACAACATACACGCCTTCAGCGGGCAGTTCTCCGGCGATGGTTTCGCCGACTTCCTCTACGGTACGCCAAGCAGTGACCTGCTGATGCTTAAGGAGAATGACCCGGCGGATTTCAGCCGCTTCATGATCGGCGGCTATTTCCAGGATGACTGGAAGGTAAGCCCCTCTCTGACGATCAATATCGGGGTGCGTTACGAATTCAACCAGATTCCTCGTGAAAAGAAGGGGCTCACGCCGTCGTTTCAGAAAGACCTGATTTCCGGGCCGGACCAACTTGTGGGTGGTCTGGTTTTCCCAAGCCAGAATACCGAGGCAGTACCGTGGTTCGAGGCGAACCGCCCGGATATCCCGGTGGGCCTGCTCGACCGGGAAACTCTGTTCAGGCCTGACAAGAACAACATCGCCCCCCGTCTTGGAATCGCTTGGCGGCCCTTCGGCAACAACCGAACGGTGATCCGGACCGGCTACGGCTTCTACTACTCGTCGGCGCAGTTGGCGAATCTGGTCCAGAATTCCGTGACTGGGCCGCCGGCTCAGATTTGGCCGACCAACGTCTCTGATCCCGTCACACCCACTCTCGATTACGGAGGACCTATCGGCTCCCCGCCGGAAGATGCTTTGAAAATCGCGACTTTCGGCGTCATCACGGGCCCGGAAAACCAGTGGCTGGAGGCCTATACCCAGCAGTGGAGCTTCAGTGTCGGCCGAACCCTGGGTACGGATCTAGTTCTCGAGGCGCAGTATCTGGGGTCGAAGTCGACCCACGTCGAAAACCTGATCGATTACAACCATGTGGCTCCGGGGGCCGGCCGGCTGCAGGAGCGATTGCCCTTCCCGAATTGGGGTCGGCTCGCCGGCTTTAGCAGCGGTGCGGGGGCATATCACCATGCTCTCATGCTCACCGCCGAGAAGAGGTATTCGCAGGGGTTGACCTTCAAGGGAGCCTACACCTTCGGGAAGACTCTGACGAGGGGTGGTGGCCGGTTGACGGGGGGCAACATCGCACTGGTTCAAGATCCAACCAACCTGAAGAACGAACACGCCTACAGCATTGACGACATGAGGCACCGGTTCGTCGCGAGCTTGATCTACGAGTTGCCCTTCGGCCGCGACAAACCCTATGGCTCAGGGATGAGCGGCGCCGCCAACGCGATTCTTGGCGGGTGGGCGATCTCCGGGGTCATGACCCACAGTACCGGTCTCGTCGCCGGCCTTCAGCCGACCCTCAGTAATGGAGCGAACTGTAACACGTCGTTCTTCAATCGCTGCCGACCCGACCGAATCGGCGAGCACGAGCTCGGAGGAAATGGGGTCGACTCGCCCGCGTATACTGCAGACGCGTTCACCTGGAGGCAGAAGGACGGGGGCCCGTTCCGTTACGGAACCTCCCAGGCCAACATCTTTCGGGGCAACGGCATCAACAACTGGGACCTTGCATTGCGCAAGAGTGTCCGTTTCGGTGAATCCATGCGGGTCGAGTTCCGTTGGGAATCGTTTAACGCTCTCAACCATCCCAGCTTCGGGAGTCCCAGTGCCGGCGTCACCAGTGCGCAGTTCGGGCGAACGTTTAGTACCCAGGTCCTTCCTCGGGTGAACCAGTTCGGGTTGAAGTTGTACTGGTAGGAGAAGATCCCCACGAGCTATGTGAGGCATATCCTCTCACCGAACCAGCTTTGTTTCGTAGGGGCGCTCCTCTGCTTCGTGCAGGGGAGCGCCTCCTTTGCTGCAAGCACGAGAGAGACGCTCGAAGAGCACGCCAAGCAGAGTGCGGCGTTCCTGCGGGAAGGGAAACTCCCGGAGGCAGAATCGGAATTGCGGAGGGTTCTGAAACTCAACCCGAACCTGCCGCAGTTTCAGAATCTGATGGGCTTGGTACTCGACCGGCAGGGCAAACATGACCAGGCGACTCCACACTTCCTCAAGGCCATCGAGTTGAATCCCGCGTTCGCTGTCGCCCATCACAATCTGGGTCTCAACTACGTTCAGTTGGGACGGTTCGGCCCGGCCGAGCAGTCTTTTCTGAAAGCGCTCGGGCAAGACCCCAACCAAGCCGCCGCCCATTACCACCTCGGGCGCCTTCGCTTGCGAAACCGGCAATACGAACGGGCTCTCGAATCCTTTCAGAGCGCGCACCGGCTGGCGCCGGATCGCCGCGAGATTCTTCTGGACCTGATGCGGACCGAGGTACGGCTCGGCCGCAGCGCGGCGGCGGAGGGTCGGGCTGAGAAACTGCGGCAGGGACTCGAGAACGATGCCCCGGCGACAGCGAAACTTGCGTTGGAGTTGGCTCGCTCCCGCCTCTACCCTCAGGCCATCGCGGCCTACGAGCGTGTGCTTCGGGAACATCCGGATTTGGCCGAGATTCTCTACGACTTGGCGCTGAGCTACCTGCGAAACGGACAGCCGAACAAGAGCGTGCAGACCCTGGCGCGGATCGGCAGCGAGCAGCACGACGCCGCTTACTTCGCCTTGCTGGGCGCCGGGTATGGGGAGATGGGAGAGCCGGAACGCTCTCTGGCCGCCTGGAGGCGCGCGCTCGAGATGGCCCCGGACAACGAGGAGTACATCTACGATCTGGGCATTACGTTGCTGGCGGCCAACGAGGCGCCGGAAGCACTTCGGCTCCTTGAGCAAGCGTCGCAAAGAAATCCTGAAAACCCGAAGCTCCTGTATGCTCTCGGCGTGGCATCGTACCTCAACGGCAGGGAAGCCGAAGCCGAACGACTGCTCGGCAAGGCGGTCCAACTGGGACCCGAAGCGGCCGAGTTTCACGCTTCGCTCGGCGATCTCTACAAGGCGGCGGCGCAACACGAGAAAGCGCAAGGGTCGTACGAGGAAGCAATCCGGCTGGATCCGGCGGTGGCTTCCTACCACGTCAAGGCCGGACGCAATCTCGTTCAGCTCCGGCAAACACAGGAAGCGCAGGCTGCCTTCAAGACGGTGCTCACGCTGGATCCCAAGAACGCCGAGGCGCATTATGAACTGGGCAAAATGTCCGCCACCTTGGGCGAGCACGAACAAACCGTTACCGAGTTCGAACGGGCAGTGGCCCTGGACTCCACATTGAAAGAGGCGTACTATCAGCTCGCGATGGCCTACCGCCGCTTAAAGAACACCACGAAGGCCAGAGAAGCGCTGCAACGGTTTGAAGAGTTGAAAAGCCAGGAGAAAGCGGTGGATTTGTCGAGGCCACCACGCTAGCAACCACGATAATGGGGACCAAAGAGATGACTGCGATTCGATGTGACTGGTTGGCCGTGGCGGCTTTGCTGCTGGCTGTTGCCTGTACGCCCGCCCCTGAACAAGCGCCTCCGCCGGCGACACCCGAAACCGTCACCGTCGTCGACGGCGACGGGTACTTCCCCGTGGCCATTCGTCTGGAGAGCGGCGAGATCCTTGCCGTCCTGCGCGGCGGAGGGGCGCACGTAGGGAGAGGCGGCCGGCTGGATCTGGTTCGATCGGCGGACGGTGGCCAAACCTGGTCCGCGCCACAAATGGTGATCGACGGGCCCGAAGACGACCGCAACCCCGCCTTTGGGGTCCTCACTGACGGCACGCTGCTGCTGGGTTTCGTCATCCTGAGCGGTTACGACGACAGCGGGCTCAAGTTTGCGAGCGAGCGCCGAGAGGACCGGAAGGTCGATGGCGTCTACCTCATGCGCTCGGAAGACAACGGCAAGAGTTGGTCTGAGCCCGAACGGAGCGAAACGATCCATTCGTTCTATGAAGGCCAGGGAACGGTGTCTGCCTACGGTAAGATCATACAACTCGACGATGGCGCCGTCTTGATGACGGTCTATTTCCAGTTCCACGATGAACGCGGCCACGAGGCCTACGTGTACCGCTCGAGAGACGGGGGCCGCACGTGGGGTGATCCGGCGCTGCTCGGGAAGCACTTCAACGAGACGGCGCTGGCGATTTTGCCGGACGGGCGTTTGCTGGCAGCGATGCGTTCGGAGACGAGTGCTCACCTGGCGACGATTGTGTCAACCGATGGAGGCCACGCCTGGACGGAGCCGGTTGTCATCACCAAGGATCGCGAGCACCCGGCGGATCTGATCGTCCTGGAAGATGGTCGAGTCCTGATGGTCTATGGCGTCCGTAATGACCCCATGGGCGCCCGCGCGGTTCTCAGTGAAGACGGCGGAACAACATGGGACACGGATCGGAAAGTCGTCCTGGAGGATGGCGCCCCCAATACCGATTGTGGTTATCCGAGTTCAGTGCAGTTGGACGACGGACGAATCGTTACCCTGTACTATCAAGTCGACGACCTAGAGAACGCGCCTCAGAGCGCGAAGGCAAAAGCGGTGATCTGGACCCCGTAGAGGACCGCTGCCTCCGCCTCACATCCGTCCCGTTGTCCGGAGACCGATCATGGCCAACACTTCCGAAAGCCGCTTTCCGCGAGTTCTCGTCATCACTCTGGTATCGGTATTCCTCATGTCTTGCTCCGCGCCTGGCCCATCGGAACCGAGAACCCTGGTCAACAACTTCGACAAAGATGCGGCGGGTTGGCAAACCTACGATTACGATGGCGGCAGAGGCGACGCCAAGAATTCCTTCTACCCACTGACCTGGGAATCTACCGGCGGCGTCAACAACTCCGGCTACGTCTGGGCCGACGATTCGCGCTGGCGGATTGACACACCCGAAAACCCTCATTCGATCCTGGCGTTCATCATCTACCGGCGTTGGGTCGAAGAGGACGAGCTGGATTTGCGCGACGCCGAGCTGTCGGTCTATCTCCGGGGTGACGGCCTCGACCTCAAGGGAGCCAAGTGTCAATTCTGGGCGCTTAATGCCGAGAACGGCACACGCTGGCACTACTCGGGCCGCCCGTTTGCGGTTCCCGAGGGCGACTGGGGCGCGAAGCAGAGCGTTACCATCGAGAACGATGAGTCGCTCTGGTACCGAAGCTGGTCGCGCGATCCGTCGAACCCGGCGACGCTCGATCACGTTCTCAGCAAGTGTGACAGCTACGGGTTTTCCTTTATTGAGTTTTCCGAAGAGGTGACCGGGAAGATCGCTATGGACGAACTCGAGTTGCGCCTCTCACAACGAGCAACAAATGATAGCCAACGAAGTTACTACTAGGCGCAATCGCCTCTCCGCAAGGATGCGGCGGTGGTCTCCGACTCTCTTTCTGACGCTCGTTGTTTCCGGGCCGTGCTTCCCACAAGAGGCGTTCCAACTCCGGGAACTCAATGCCGAACGCCATCTCGTAGCGCAAGGCGGCTACTTTCCCAGGGTCGTGGTTCTGCCCAACGGGCATCTGCTAGCGACCTTCAAATACGGCGCGGCGCATGTGGGGAAGGGCGGCAAAGCGGGCTTGTCAAGATCGACGGACGGCGGGCGAACCTGGTCTGCGCCGGAAACGGTGTTTGACATCCCTGACGCCGATGACGGCGTCGACGCCAGCGGGGTGTTGCCGGACGGGACGGTCTTCTTTGCCGCCGTTTCGTACACCTGGCGGGGCGAGTCGTATCAGAAGCAAGTCGATTGGAAGGCGGACCCCTACTTCATCAAATCGACGGACCAGGGGAGGACTTGGGACGAACCGGTCAAGGTGAATATCAAGCCCTACACCTGGGGCTATCCCTTCGGCAACGTGCTTCGCCTAGATGATGGAACGCTGCTGCTTCCGTGTTATGGCGGCTACCTGCCGCGTGGACCCGACGACAACCCCGCCGAACTAAAGAAGCTCCTCGCCGCAGGGAAGACGCCTGCTAAGCCAGAAGAGAAACGGGGAGACTTCTCGTTCGTTGTGCGCTCGCGTGACGGCGGCAAGACCTGGGGCGAAGCCTCATTGATTGCTCGCGGTTTCAATGAGGTCAGCGTCCTGCCTCTCAAAGGCAGCCGCCTTCTGGCCGTGATGCGCTCACAAGTGGGCGGACATCTCGCCGGCTCGGTCAGCTCCGACGCCGGCCGTCGCTGGAGCGCACCCGTGCAGATCACGAAAGACCGCGAACACCCCGCCGATCTACTACGCCTGTCTTCTGGCCAAATTCTGCTGACCTTCGGCCAACGCAATAAGCCCTATGGTGTTCAGGCCATGATCAGCAACGACGAAGGAAAAACCTGGAACCGCCACGAGCGCGTGATGCTTGCCTGGGACGGGGACCACGCCGACATCGGGTATCCGGTCACGGTCGAGCGTGGCGACGGCAAGCTAGTGACCATCTATTATGTGGTCTACGGCGAGCGCGACTCCTTCGGAACCAAGGGCATTGCGCCGAAGAACGCGTTCACCCGAGTTGTGATCTGGGATCCGCCCGACAGTTGGTCGCGATCCGGCCCATGAGCGAAATCCCGTGACCCCTCTTATCGATGTACATTCCCACTTGGGACAGCCTCCCGGCGGAAGCAAGATGAGCGCCGACGGCGCGCGGCTCTGCGAACTGTATCGGCAGGCTGGTATCACACACGGCATCACCTTTTCGATCGAAGCGTGCTACGGCGCGATTGACCTCGGCAACCGCTACACCCTCGACGAAGTGGCGAAGCACGAAATGCTTAGCGCGATGGTCGTGGCTCATCCGAAGTACTTCGACGCTGCCGTGCGATGGGTCGCCGAGGCACGCTCCAATCCCGATATCGTTGGGGTCAAGATCCACCCGGTGCTGGGTAACTTCGACGTCCTCTCTTCGGGCGTGATGCGCCTGATGGAGGAAGTGGTGGGACCTTCCGGCCTGACGGTGCTGAGCCATGTCGGCAACGAGTCACCGAACGTTCCCATCGCGCGCTATCTGCAACTGGCGTCCCGGTTCCCCGAGATATGTTTTATCGCCGCGCATCTCGGCCTCGGCGTCCTTGGCGTCGGGGACGCGGCGGTTACGGCTTGGCAGGACAACCCCCTGCCAAACGTTTGGTTCGACATGGGCACCTTGCGAGCATTCAGCAACGGTGCCGTGGAAACGCTGCTCGAAGCGGTAGGCCCGGATCGTATCTGCTTTGGCACGGACGGGCCGTTGTATGTCCCGGCGGCGTTTTCGCGACTCTTGGAAGTTCTTGCGATCTCTGAAGACGAGCGCGAGAAGATCGCCTATCGCAACGCTCTAGCAGCGGTACCGGCCTTGGCGAGCCGGATCAATGTTGCCGTTGGTTAGAGGAATCAAAACATGCGCCTGGTCGCAGTGCTCCTACTGGTCGCGATGCCGGCGGCGTCGCAATTGAGCTGGGAGAACAAAAACCCGATGCCCCGGGGAAAAGCAGGGATGGCGACGGCTTTCCTGGGCGATGATCTAGTCTTGGCGGGAGGAACCCTCTGGGAAAACGACGTCAAGTATTACTTGAAAGAAGTAACGCTATACGACACGACGGAAGATCGTTGGCGGCAAGGACCTCCTCTGCCTGTTGGTCTAGCCTACGGCGGTTACAGACATGACAACCATGGGATGGAGATCCTCGGTGGAACCGACGGCGAGCGTGTCTGCCGCGACCGCTGGAAGCTGGATTCCGGCAAGACACGTTGGCGGAAGGCAGGCGTCATACCGGCGGATCTGCTGTTCACCCGTGTCGCTACCATTGGCCGGAGAGTCTACCTGTTCGGCGGCTGCCCCGATGTGGCCGACCTCACGGGCTGCACGGACGCGGTCTACGCCGCCGGCGATGACGGCGCGTGGAAGAAGGTGTCGCGGATACCGAATGGACCCACGGCCATCGCCGCGTCTGCCGTGGTCGAAGACCGCGTCTACCTGTTCGGCGGCTGCTCCATGCCGTCCGCGGGAAAGGTCGTCAACCGAGACGGCGTCTACTCCTACAACCCGAATGCGGACGAATGGAAACAACTTCGTAGCCTTCCGCAACCGGTTCGCGGGGCGTCGGCGGCCGTGGTGGACGATCGATACGTCTACCTGTTCGCGGGCTACGCCGGGTCGAACCAAGATACGTCGGGCATGAGCTCCGACGTTCTGATCTATGACGTCGAGACCGACAGCTACCGCAAAGCGACTCAGATGCCCCTCAAACTGATGGCAATCGATTTCTTCCTTCACAAGGGCACGTTCTATGGTGCCGGCGGAGAAGACCGGGGCAAGAGCCGTTCAGCTCACACACTTGCAGGGCGCCTACGAAAACCGGGAGGTGAACGATGAAACCAGCCGCTGTGTTCAGCGACCGATCGAGCGCGGCCACGGCGTTCCGAGAGGCACGGGACCGCGCTTGCCAGTACTTGATCCGGCATACTCGCTCGGATGGCTGCGTAGGCGCGGAAGAGCGAGGTGTCGCCGACTACTACAAAGTGACCTGGGCGTTGCAGACCTGCGGCGAGACCAACCGGGCGAACCGTCTTTGTCAATGGATACGGAAGCACGGCATCACCGCCGACGGAGATTTCGGCCCGCGCCCCCCCGAGACGCGCGGTTACGGCCACGCCTATTTCAACGCCTGGGTCGTGCTGGGCGCCCACCGCTTGCAGCAATACGACCTCTCCCAGCGCGGCATGGACTTCCTGATGGGATTTCACGACCCGTTGAGCGGAGGATTCTATTCCAGCGGGACCGAGCGCACCGAAGACACGCTACAGGACATCTGGGTCGTCAGCGGCTGCGGCCAAGCGGCGCTCGTAACGGGCCGGGTCGATGTGGCGCGGGGAGTGGGCCGTTGGATGAAGGAAGTCATGCGGCAGCAGTCCAACTTCCCCGAGCAACTGTTCGGCGTCTTTAGCCGTGCCGAAGGGCTGCACACCATCCCCGACCAGGATGACGAGATCCGCTACGTCGCCCACCAGGACGCCCAGCAGGATCAATACATTTTCAATCCGGGAATCGCCGGCGGTTTTCTGTGCCGTCTCTACCAGACAACAGGCGAGAGCGAGTGGCTCGATCTCGCCAAGGAGTACATGCGCTTCGCCGAAGGCATGAGCGATTACTTGTTCACCCTTCTGCGCGCCGGCAAGGTCGGTTGGGCGGCTTCGGTGCTATACACTCTCACGGGCGAAGACAAGTACGCCGACATCGCCCAGCACGTGGGTCGTGAGCTCCTGCGGTCCCAAGCCGACGATGGAAGTTGGAGCCTGTTCGACGGCTATCAGGTCGATATGGCCGCCGAGATGCTGGTGTGGCTCGACGAGATTCAACAGGCCCTCGGCGCCGGCTAATAGGCTCGGTTTGTTGTGGCGCACGGGCGTCGTGCTTTAGGACGTCTGTCGACCGCGGATCGGCGCTGCTCGGCGAAGGTCTGCGACGCTAGTCTGGCTGCCGCGTCGCAGTGATGACGGCGTACTTGTCTCGGGAGTCTCACCCATGAAACATCGGAACTGGTTGCTGCTCGGGCTGTTAGCCATGGTGGGGGCCCCGCGCACCCTGCCCGCGCAAGAACGCCAGCACGTCGAAGGTTTCGCCTCCGTCGTCTTTTCCCACGGCTCGGGGAACATTCGCCAGAGCCGGGACTTTCGGGGACACACGAGAGGCTACCCGACAGCCGGCTGGTGGGCGGACGGTCAGATGGAGAACAACATCGTCGTCTGGAAGACGGCCGTCTGTCCGCAGAAGAAGCCCGCCACGTTCGTCTTTGTGGCCGCCAGCTCCGGCACGCCGTCTGAGTTTTCTCGCGGCCCCAAAGCCCGGTTGTATGTGAACGACCGGCCCGCATTGACTTTCGACCTCGGCGTCACTCGTGACCGCGTTTGGACCGAAGGTTACTACGAGCTGGCCTACGAGTCGAAGCGCGTCGAATGGCCCTACTGGGGCTCCCCCCGCCTATTCGAGACGAGCGGAAACAGCGGCCTTTATCGGCTCAGCGTGCCGGCGTCGGACATCACCGCCGGCGAGGCCGTGACCCTCAAAGTCGAGATGCTTCCCTTTCCCGCCTGGCGCAACGGCTGGTTCATGGTGAAGGAGTACCGCGACGCGTCAGTCGAAAATGAGCATACACTCGCCGAGCAGGTGGGGCAGCTTCAGAGTGACGTCAGGCGGCTCAGCGAACTGACGCACGTGCTGGCTTCACAGCTCTACAGCGAGTTGGTGGACACCCGGGATTTCGACCACTTCATCATCCACACCGACGGCTTCCGGCATTTTCATCCGGCTGACCTGATCCCTTTGAAGAACGGCGACCTTCTGATTACGACTCGTGACGGCACCGAGCACATCTCTCGCGACGGCGACGTGATCACGCTGCGCTCGCGTGACGGCGGCAAGACTTGGGGAGAGCGCCAAGTCATTGCCGGCATCGAGAATTTCGATGAGCGTGAAGCGTGCGGCGTTCAGTTGAAGGACGGCACGATCGTCGTGGGCATTTTCTACAACGATCTGTACCTCCCCGACGGCAGCTACAACTGGGAGTGGCGCAGCGAGTTGCAGTTCACCGGAGAGAAGCGGTACCTCGGCACCTACGTCATCACGTCCAATGACGACGGGAAGACCTGGTCGAAGCCGAACTACATCGACACCAAAGGAATGCCCTTTACCGACATCGAGGGTCCCGCCGACGCGCCGCTCGAGATGCCGGACGGCAGTATTCTGATGGCCCTGATGGCGTACAACGTTCGTGGCGACATGGAAAACCAGGCGTCGGTGCTTCTCAAGTCAACCGACAAGGGCAAGACCTGGCAATACTTTTCTGGTTCCTCTCAGAAATGTATGCAACTTGACCGGGGCTGAGCGCGTCCCAACTCCTTTATCAACAGTCAGTTATAGGCTTTGATGACGAGGCTCGTATCGAGGAGGGATTTCACGCCCAGAAGGAGTAAGGTGGACCGCGCC
>JAKZVK010000647.1:0-3896 GCA_047516085.1 Bryobacterales bacterium | reverse complement strand
TTGGCGTGGAGGGCGTTGTCGGTGAGCTGGCTGGTCTTGCTGATCGCCGTGCGGGACAGCGGGGTATCGTTGGGTGCCTCTTGCAGGCCTGCCGCCTCGAGGTAGTCAGCGAGGGTTTGCTGCAGGTCGCCCTTGGCCGGGCATCTGGCTGGCCTGCGGGACGGAGATTTCCGGAGTCTTGCCCGAGAGCGCGGGGTTGAGCAGGATGGCCTCCGCGCCGCACGATGGCGGGGCAAGGCCGTCGCCCTGGCGGGTATTTTGGGGAGGTAGAACGAGGGCTGGCGGGTCGTCGGGGGTGTGGGTCACGAGTGTGTTTCTTTTAGTGAATGATAATATCCTTTGTGCCACTCTATTACCGGCATCCCGAATGGCAAGCAACGCAGAAGCTCGCAGAGCACCCAGCATCGACGCCGCAAAGCGAGAAAAAATCCGAAGCACCATCGCATACGTCCGGAACTACCGCTTTTGCGGCCCGTCCGACGACCCCGATGAACAAACGGCGGTCACTCTTGGTTACCGCTACCTGCTCGTTCAGCTCCAGCGATTGGCCAGCCCCATTCTTCCGGAAGCCGTTGCGTTTCGGCTGAACGCCCTCGATATCGAAGTCGACAACCCCTACTCGGTATTCGCCGCCAGCGCGGAGATCGACGCTCTGCTCCCCGATATTGAAGGCACGCTCGACTCGCTCGACGCGGCGGAGAGAGCAACGCCTCCGGCACCCGCCAAACCTCTTCCTGTCCCTGTATGCTCCGTCATCGGCGATGTGCTTGGATCCTTCATCTATAACCACCGCGCTTTGGAGATCTTGTTCTACGAGGCGGGCGCTGTCGGCGAAGTGCCCGAGGGGAATTGCGTCACCAAGTGCCAGGCATGGTTGAAGCGGATGCACATCGAGGCCCCGAATCCGGCGGCCGTACTGGGCAAGATCTTGGAAGAGTTCATGGAGGTGGATCAAACTTTTCGACAGGAAGAACAGGAGGCTGGACGAAAGCGGATTCACGATGTCCTGGCGCAGTTTGGCCTTTCCTATCATCAGGGCGGCCTCATTCTCGGAGCCGCCACCGCGCTGCCCACCAAATCCTTGAACCAGGTTCTCAAGGACCGCGATCTTGCCGGCGTTGACATGGAGTTCGAGCGGGCGCTGGCGAACGTCGAGAAAGACCCGCCGGCCGCCATTACCGCTGCGTGTTCGATCCTCGAATCGCTCTTCAAGGTCTACATCGAAGACAACAGCGTTGAAATGCCCGCGGACCAAAGCCTGAAGCCTCTCTGGAAGATGGCCAGCAAGCACTTGGGGCTTGACCCTTCCTCCATTGGGGATGACGACGTAAAGAAGGTCCTCTCCGGCCTGAACTCCGTCGTGGACGGCATCGGATCTCTCCGCACGCACACGGGCTCCGCTCACGGGCGTGGCCGTCGGGCCTATCGGCTTCAGGCGCGGCACGCACGTCTCGCCGTCCACGCCTCCCACACCCTTGTTGCGTTTTTCATCGAGACTTGGGATGAGAGAAAGCGGAAGGCAATAGCATGAGGATCGAGACGGCCCGCATTGTGAAGCGCAAGCACAGAACGCAATCAGAGGACCCGTCCCTCGTCCGCTTGCGCGACCGGGCGCTCATCAGAGCGATGATCTCTTCCCGAGAGTTCGGTTTGTCACCATTGGATGCCCCATCCAGGAGGCATGACGCCGATCATGTGGCGTAGTGCGGGCTCACAGGGGCGCCCGCGACCGGTCACGCCCCAACGCACCACGGCCGGCACTCGTCGTTGCCACATGCTCGCTCACAAGTCGCCGCCGTTCAGAGCCAGCAACTCCCGCAGAACCTCGTCGTCGGAGATGTCCGCCGACCAACCGTACGCGGCGGCCACGGCCGCGTCAAGAGCCTCGTGCGCATCCGCGAGCCACTGCGGCCGGGCATTGTAGAGGTTCGTCAGCGTCCGCTTCTTGAGCGCCTTCGCCGCGGCCTCGTCGCGGGGCACGGGCCGCATCGGGTAGCCGGGAACCGGCTCGTCTACCCACTCGACCCATTCGGGCGGGTTCAGCCAGCGGTCACGCAGCTCGACCAACCGTCGGGCTTCCAGGGCTACAGCCACGGCGCGCGGGTCGGAGGCGTACTCGCTGGCGGGAACGTTCGGCGTCAGGCCGGGCGGGAACGGGAACGTCTCGAACGTGGTGCTCGGCGTGTAGCGGGGTCGGTCTTCCAGGCTCGTCCCGAGCCGTAGCGACCAGACCTCGTGGAACCGGCTGTGTAGGATGCCGAACGTCGTGTCGTCGTCGCGAGCGAAGATGGTCTGTGAGGAATCGGTACAGATCCGCGAGTCGCACCAGACGAACAGCCGGTGCTTGGCGACCCGCGGCGTTGCAATGTACCGCCGACGCCCCTTCAGCGCCCGCCACATGCCCTGTCTCGGCTCGCCGTGTCGCCACCAGTGCTTGCGGTAGGCCGCGCGGTGGTTGTGGCGGCGCAACGGGTAGACATGCTCCTGCACCCATCGGAACGGCTCCTCGTACAGGGCCGCGTCAGCCTCAGACATCTGCCAACCGAAATCGACGATCCACTTGCCGGCGGTGCGACGGGTCAGGTCCATGCCGTTTCGCCACGGCTTCAGGACATCCGCGTTCGTGCGGCCGTTCGGGTTTGCCGGCAGACGCAGCCACTCGCGCGCTTGGTCGCCGGAAACGTCGAATGTGCCATGCTTCGCATCGCCGATGAAAGCGACACCGGAGTTGGCCGGTAGACGCCGGACGGCGGTGAGGTCGATTCCGACTGTTCCCTCGCTGCGTGCCGTCAGGTCCGCGTAGATCTCGTCGACCGACTGTCCGTCGAGATGAGCGCTGGACACGGAGTTGTCGTCGGCCCTCGAGAAGCAGACCAGCGACACCCTCACGGCGGCTCCGTCGATGACCCACGGTTCGTCGCTCCACGCCTCGAAGATTCGCCCTGCTTCGGTTGCCGCATCCAAAGCCCGCCGGTTCGCGCCGCCTCGAATCGAGTTCGTCGCAACGAGACCCGCTCGTGTCGCCCTGCCGGCCGGGATCTGCTTGGCAGCCTTCTCGAACCAGTAGCAGACGAGATCGGCTTGTGCGGGCAACCGACCGGAGTAGGTCTTCCGCAGGCGTGCCACGTAGTCGTTTCCGAGATGGCGGATCAGCAGCTTGTCGCCCAGAAACGGCGGATTGCCGATCACCACGTCCGCCTTCGGCCAGTCCGGTTCCGCGCCGTCGGGAGTCAGGATCGCGTCGCGGCGCTCGATGTTGTCGAGCGGTTTCAGGATCGGGTCGCGGGCCTCCGAGAAGCCGTTGCGACGCATCCACTGGATCTCGCCGATCCACACCGACACGCGGGCCAACTCCGCCGCGTAGGGGTTGATCTCGATGCCCTTGACGTTGGCCGGCCCGACCTCTGGGAACGCCCGCTGGAAGCCGAGCGCCTCGGCCTCGAACTGCACCCGGTGCTCCAGGTCTTTGAGCGCCTGCAAGGCCAGATACAGGAAGTTGCCCGAGCCGCACGCCGGGTCGAGCACCGTGAACGCTCTCAGCCGGTTGAGGAACGTCCGGTACCGCCGCTCGGCGTCGTTCCGCCGCTTCGTGCGCGTGGTCGGTGACTTGGCCGCGTCCGCGCGGTCCAACTCGGCGGCGATCTCGGCCTTCTCGGTCTCCCACTGGGCGAGCCACGGGCGGATCACCACCGGCTCGACGATCAGCATGATCTTGTCGCGGTCCGTGTAGTGCGCCCCGAGTTGCGCCCGCTTGCCGGGGTCGAGCCCGCGCTCGAACAGAGTGCCGAGGATCGAGGGCTCGATCTCCGACCAGTCGAGGTTCGACGCCGCCAGCACGGTGTCGATGTCGGACTTCTCCAGCGGCAGCGCCGCGCCGTCGTCGAACAGTCCGCCGT
>JAKZVK010000646.1:0-12692 GCA_047516085.1 Bryobacterales bacterium | reverse complement strand
TGAACAAGGCTTCGCCAAACCGGGGACGAGTGTCCTCGGAAACTCGGGGCGCAACGCCTTCCGCGGACCGGGCCTGTTCAGCATCGACGTGTCGTTGAGCCGCTCGGTGCCGCTGAGCCGCCTGGGCGAGTCGGGGCGGCTGACGTTCCGCGCGGACGTCTTCAATCTGTTCAATCACGCCAATCTCAACGACCCTAACTCGGGACTGGGCTCGAGTACGTTCGGGCACGCGCTGTTCGGGCGTCGAGGGCGAGACACGGGATTTCCGGCGCTGCGGCCGCTCGATGAAACGGCGCGGCAGATTCAGCTCATTGTGCGGCTCACATTTTGACGCGCATGTTCACATGTAGGGGCACGGCACGCCGTGGCCGTCTTCCAAGGTCACTATATTTTGCGAGCCTCGATAGTTACCGGTTCGGTTTCACACAAGATGGCCTTTGAATCCTCCTCCGTGGCTGGTATCGTTTAGTAAGAAATGACCGGCTTGACACAGCGGGGCCGAACCGAGTCTTGGCTGGCGTGCGCCTCACGCAAGGGCAGGGTCGACGGGTGAAACCACACCATATTGGGGGCCGGATAGCAGCCATCCTTCTTCTCCTGGGCATGGCCCCATCCGTCCATCCGGGGCAGATTCTGAGGCCCACGATTCGAAGTCTCTCCCCCGATGCGGCTTCTACCGGCACCCCGGATTTTCAGCTCACTATCAATGGGGCGGGTTTCGTTCCGGGCTCGACCGTTTTTTGGAACGAGGGTGCCTTGACGACTGGGTTCGTCAAATCGAACCGGCTCCTCGCGTCGGTACCGTCCCCCCTGGTCGCTCAACCGGGCGTGGCGCAAGTCGTCGTGGTCAATCCCAACGAGCAGGTGTCGAACGACTTTCCTTTCACTGTTGTTGAGGGTCTGGTCATCACGACGTCCGCCCTCTTGCCACCCGCGAGCGTGGGGGCTCTGTACACTCAGCCGCTCATGGCCGGCGGCGGAGAGGAGCCGCTGATCTGGTCACTCGCCAATCCTTTCGCAGCTCTCCCAGCCGGCTTGGCGCTGGCCCCCAACTTTGGCTCGATCAGCGGCATCCCGCAGCGAGCGGGTGTGTTCCGGTTCGGTATTCGAGTGGGTGACGCTCAAGGTACCAACGCCTTCAAAAACTTCGAGCTGACGATCAGTGAGCGGCTCATCATTACGAGCGCGGCTGCCCGGCCGCCCGGTGTCGTCGGGCAGGCCTACCAGACGGGCTTAGAGGCGACGGGGGGGGATCCACCCTATTCGTGGTCGATCGTCGGCGGGTTGCTGCCGCCGGGGGTCAATCTCGATCCCCTGACCGGCGCCGTCAGCGGCGTACCCACCTTGGCGGGCTTGTTCCGCTGGGCGGCCGCGGTGACCGACAGCGCCGGGGCTTCGGCCGCTAAAAAGTTTCGCATTCCAGTCAACGGAGACCCCGGCGATCCACCGCAACTCCGTCTCCAGCCAAACCGGCTGCTGTTCTCATTCGTCGAGGGTGCACCGCCCAAGACGCAGCGCCTACACGTGATGAACGGAGGCGGAGGAAACTTGGGCTTTCAGGTTAGGCCGCCGGGCAAGGGGCTTCCGCCTTTCCTAAGGGTCACGCCGCTGGCCGGACTGGCAACGATTCCCGAGCCTGTGGGAATCACCGTGATCGCCGATCCGTCGGGGTTTTCCGCAGGCACCTACTTCGCCGAGCTAGCAGTCGACGTCCTCGACAAAAGCCTCGGGAAGGGCAATGGGCCGCCAGGGTCGATGACCATGACCGTGCCGGTCACCATGGCGATCAGCGACAAGAGGCAATCTCTCCGGCTCTCGCAGCGAGGCATGACGTTCTCGGGGCTAGCGGGTGGCTCGGGCCCGCCGCCTCAGAGTTTTGACGTTATCAACGACGGTCCCGAGCTGATGGTGTGGAACCAGCAAACGATCACGCTCAGCGGGGAGAATTGGCTGTTCGCAACGCCGGAAAACGGAATCAGTGACGCCGGCGAGGGCTCGCCCGTGGAAGTGCGGGTCGACCCCCTGGCCCTGGCGCCGGGCTCGTATTACGGTCTCGTCGGTATTGGCGCTAACGACGCCGCAAACTCGCCCCAGTTCGCGACGGTGGTGTTGAACTGGCAGCAGGCCGACGGCCCGAGCCGAATCAACGTGGCGCCCGAGGGGCTGATCTTCGTCGCCGGCGCAGAGAAGGGCGCGCCGGCCGTTCAGCAAGTTCAGTTGACCAACACCGGCCTGGACACGGTTTCCTATACGCTGCAGGTTCTGACTCTGACCGGTGGGCCGTGGTTGTTCCCTCCGTTGCCGGAAGGAGAGGTAGTTCCAGGGCAGCCACTGCCGATCTTCGTGAGAGTCACCGTCGAGGGACTGGAGCCAGGCACCTATCGAGGACTGCTGCGGTTTTCGTTTGATGACGAGACCAGCCGCACCGTCGATGTGATCTTAGTCGTCACCGCAGCCGGTGGCATCGGGACCCGCGGCGGTGGTGTAACCCTGACCGCCGCTCCGAAGGGAGGCGGCTGCGTGCGAGACGACGTGGACCCCGTGTTCAGCGTGTTGGGAGGCACGTCACCTATCCCGGCCGGCTGGCCGGCCAGCGTTCTAGTCGACGTCGTGGATAACTGCGGGGCGAAGATGCAGGAGGGGTCGGTCGTCATGGACTTCAACAACATCAACTCGCCGAGCTTGGCTATGGGACACGCGGGAAACGGAGTCTGGACGGCTACGTGGAACGTCCCTAGCGTCGCGCAGGAGTCGATGGCGGGGGTGACGGTGACTGCCTCCGATCTCGGGGGCATCACTGGCAACCTCACGAAAGCCATCTCGGTGTCGCCCAACGCGGTGCCCGTTCCCAAGGTGTTTCCCGGCGGGGTGGTCCACAGTGCCAGCTTCGTACCGGATCCCCTGGCGCCAGGGACGATCGTCGCGATCGTTGGCGAGAACCTTTCGAGCGAACTGAAGCCCACCGACGGCACGGTCGGCGGCGCGCTCGCGACGATGTTTCCGCTGCCCACCGAGTTGGGCGGAACGCAGATCACTTTGGGCGGCGAGGCCCTGCCGTTGCTGTTCTCCCGCGAGGATCAAATCAACGCCATCCTGCCGTTCGAGGTGGCCGACCGCATCAACGAGAGCCTGCCGCTGCTGGTGCGTCGAACCGATGCCGGAAGCGTCGCACTGTCGGAACCGGTGTTCTTGACCGAGGCTCGGCCCGGCATCTTTACGCAAAACGCGTCGGGGGTCGGCCCGGGGATCGTTCAGGATTTTCCAGGCTTTCAACTGGTCACGGCGGCGAATCCGGTCGGCGACGGGGAGGTTATCATCATTTACGCCGCCGGTTTGGGCGAGGTGGCCCCGGCAGTGGTGACGGGAGCGCAGGCCCCGCTCGTGCCTCTTTCTTTCACAACCGGGGTGGCGACGGTCACCATCGGCGGCGTTCCGGCCGCGGTCGGTTTTTCGGGCCTCTCGCCGGGCTTCGCCAGTCTGTATCAGATCAACGCGATCGTGCCCGCCGGAGTCGCCCCCGGCGAGGTTGAGATGGTAGTCACGATCGCCGGTCAGACCAGTACGGTTGTGACGCTGTTCGTTGAGTGACTTCCGGGAACAGGGGCCCACTCGAACCGTGTGGGTCTTCGAAGAGTGACCAGGCAGTCAAAAGCGGCGTAACCGGCGCGATCCGGGGTCTTCACGGTGGACGCGACCGGACAAGGCTAGGCGGATCGTGGTTTCGTTCGCCCTCCTCTC
This sequence comes from Bryobacterales bacterium, assembly GCA_047516085.1. Lineage (GTDB taxonomy): Bacteria > Acidobacteriota > Terriglobia > Bryobacterales > UBA6623 > JAKZVK01. The sequence continues at coordinate 8,954 of JAKZVK010000646.1, read as the reverse complement.
GCAGGCTGGTAGAATCTGACCAAACACTACCGTTTCGGGCTCGACCCCGTTGCCGGGTCGTTCGAGCCCTCCCTCTATGTCCTCCACGTCATCAGGCACCGGCACCCACCCCAAGCTGGAAATGGCGTCGGTGCTGTTCACCGACATCGTGGGCTACTCGAAGCTGCCCATGGACCAGGGCGCCCGGCTGGTCCGGGAACTAACCCGCATCGTCGAGGCAACGGACGCCTTCCAGCGCGCCAAGCGACACGACCAATTGGTGATGCTACCCACCGGTGACGGCATGGCGTTGGCGTTCTTCGGCGACCCGCTGGCGGCGGTGCAATGCGCGGCGGATATATCCCGCGCCCTCAAAAGCGGCTCCGAGATTCAACTGCGCATGGGCATCAATAGCGGCCCGGTGTATCACACCGTCGACATCAACCAGGCTCGCAACGTCGCCGGCGGCGGCATCAACCTTGCCCAGCGCGTGATGGACTGCGGCGATGATGGGCACATCCTCCTCTCGCAAAGCGTCGCGGACATGCTCGGTCAATTGGCCGAATGGAGCGAGTACGTGCATGACATCGGCGTGATGGAGGTCAAACACGGCGTGCGGGTCCAGGTGTTCAGCCTGCACGGCGATGACTTCGGGAACGCCGAGCCTCCTCGCAAGTTGCAGCAGCAGGCAGCAGCGGGCGAGGCGCAGAAGACGCTCAGTACCAAGAAGAAGGTCGCCGCCGCGGCAGCCCTGGCCGTGGTCCTTCTGGCCGGGGCGCTGAACTGGGAGACGCTTCACTGTCGATTCAGCCCGGATGCGGAGGGTTGCGTCGCGGGGCTGCCCCTGTCATCGGCGCGGACGTTGGATTATTGGATCACCATGCAACGCTCCCGGGAGGGGCAACCACTTGAGGCGCCGCGCAGGCTACCGGGCGAGGTCGTGTTCGAGGCCGGCTACGTGATCTTTCTGCATCTAGGCAGTCCTCAGGACGGGTACCTTTACATCGTCAACGAGGGCCCGGACGAAGAGACCGGGTCGCTCACGTGGACAATGTTGTTTCCGTTTCCCGGGATGAACGAGGGAACAGCCCTCTTGCAGGCGCCCGAGGACCTTCGGATCCCCGAGACCGATGGCTTCGTCTTCGTCGGGGCGGAGGGGACGGAGAACCTCTGGCTGGTGTGGAGCGCCGAGCCCGTCCCGGATTTAGAGGCGGTGAAGGAGGTTGCGTTTGAGAACCCCTACGACTACATCACCGACCCTGAACAACTGCAGGCTATCAAAGACTTGATCGCTGGGCGCTCCGAGGTGGCTCGGGAGGAGAAGGAAGATCACACGGTTGTGGTGACATCGGGAGAAATTCTTGTACACCTAGTGCCGCTGAAACACTTCTAAGATCTGTAGGAGGCTTCGAATGACGTTCTCACGTGGGTTTCTTGAGATCACCCTGACATCGGCTGCATTGGCGTTGGTGTGGGGGCTAGCCGGCTCGGTTCCGGCGGATGCGCAGCAAGGGGCCTCGCTGGGCACCCGGCAGCTTTGGAATGCGCAACTGAAGGGCAAGAAAGACACCAAGAAGGCGACCCCAGCAAAGGCCGCCACGAAGTCCACGCCGAAAGCACAGCCCACGAAGCCCGCGTACGAGGCCAGCGGCGCTACCGATCCCGCGCCTCTTTCCAAGGACGACGCGATCGTTGGCATCACGATCTGGGGTTTGCGGCCGTCCAGGGCGGGGGACGAAGAATCGGCCATGCTGAGCGTGGCCGAGCAGGGCGGGACGAAGCAGTACGTCCCCGTCCGTGTGGCGGCGGGAGCGCCGGTTGCAGCCGGACAGCGCGTGCGGGTGTCGATCGAGGCGCCCCGCGCGGGCTATCTGTACGTCATCAACCGCGAGCAGTACGCTGATGGCACGATGAGCGAGCCCTACCTGATCTTCCCAACGCTGCGCACGCGCGGCGGCGACAATGCCGTCAAGGCGGGTCGGGTTGTCGAGATCCCCGATCAGGGCGACAACCCGCCCTTCTTCACACTGCGGCCCCGGCGCGATAACCAGATCGGCGAGGTGCTGATCGTGTTGATCGCCTCCGAGCCGATGGAGGGAATCGAGATCGGCCGCAGCGCGCTGAAGCTATCCGACGAGCAGTTCTCTGACTGGGAATCGATGTGGGGCGCCGAGGCCGAGCGTTTCGAGTTGGTCGGAGGCCTCGGCAAGCGCTGGACCAGCGCGGAGAAGGAAGCCGGGATGGGGTCGCGCTTACTGGTGCAGGAAGAGCCGATGCCGCAGACACTCTACCGCGTGCCGGCGAATCCGGGCTCACCGCTCATGCTGACCGTTCCGTTGGAGATCGAGAAGTAGCGGAGGGCCGTCGCGCAAGCGCGTAGCGACGCTGCGCCCCCTGCAGCTTCTACGTTTACGAAATCAGGATCACGCTACTGAAAAGGACGCCAACGAGGCCAAGGCGTTTTCGAATGCGAAGTGAGTGGGTGCGTGCTAAACGGGGAGCTTCGAGAGGTCGCACCAAGCTTCTTTCAATTTTGGGGTGATTGTATCGGCTATTGTGTCAGCTTGGAGGTCGGATTCTTGATAGGAGTAATCCTCAGCCCAATACTCTTTCCTCGCCGCTTGGCGTGATCTGTCATCCTCATAGGCTATGGTTACAACAAATACCTGCACTCTTTGCAAGCCCGGAACAGCCAATATGGCCATTTGCCGGAATTGATCGCCTTCATCGGGAGCGTACAACACCCACTGCCAAGCGCCACCCAACTCAGAGGGCTGGGCAGGCTCGATTCCGCACCGCCTGGCGGCCTGATCGAAGGCTGCACGTAGCACGTCAAGACAGCCGGTCATATCTAGTGACGCTCCAGTTCCAGGTTGCATGATCGGCTCGGACGCAACAAAACTCTTTAGCAGGATCGGTTGGGCCCGTCCGCGGGCGATTCCTCCCACGTTACCGTGTAGCGTACAATATCTGACGCGTCCGTGCTGGTGGTAAAGAACGGCAGCCAAGACGAATCCGTCATCCATGCACATCAGCCGTGCTCTTGATGCCAATAGATGGGAACTCTGGGAAGGTTTTGTCCATTCCCGGCCGGCGCGGCACGTCTTCGACCAGCTCAGCGATGCTTCTTCAATGAATGAGATGAGGGGATGGGTGTCCGGACTGAAGGTGACCGAGCGCTACGGCTGGCTGGCTCATTACACAACAAAGGCCCGGTGGGATGATATTCGGATGTCGGCGAGGTTGGGGCTCCCGGGGCTTCACTTGACCCCCACCGGCTACGATCCCGAAACTGGCGCCATCGAACTGGGATTGCCACAACTTTGCGATCACTGTCTCCTCATCGATGTCTCCGGCTGCCAGAAACTTTGGGGTCCCGGTCGAGCTTGCCGTTCTTTGCTCAACGAGGATTGGCCAGGCGGCGGGCTCGAATTCTATCTGCCTGAAGGACTTCCTCCCAAACGCGTGATGCAGGTGTACGGCTCGGATGGCAGCCGGATGACTCGATGGATCGAGGGGACGCCCGGTGCGAACCTCGACTAGACCACGTCTCTCGGACGGTGCGCCATAGGCAACACTCTGTAGGGTGCCGCACCTGCAGACCGAGCGCGAGCGTCCACCCGCGGTCTTGGCGGCGTTCACAATCCTAATTCACCGACTCGGCGATCCGCTGTCGGTAAACCGCCCGTGCATGGTCATAAGCCTTGCGCGCCTCGTCGCGTTCCTCGGGCCGGATGCGCGGCATCTTCTGCGTCCAGCACTGGTTGACCGCCGCCAGGCACCACTCCGCGCTACGCCGCGATGCGCGAACCGGCTTGCCATCGACCATCGCGAAGATCGGGTTCGTGTGGGACGAGGGCAGGATGCGCAACGCGATCCAACTGCTCTTGCGGATCGGCACGTCGAAACGTAGCTCGTGGACCAGCCCGTCGGCAAGAAGGTTTTGTGTCGCCACCGACTCGCCGTTCACAATCAACTCCACCGGCACCTCGCGCGTGTTCGGGATGCGCGCCCGCTCAACATCCCAGTAGGGCTTCTCGTCGTAGCGTAGCGTCGCGAACTTCGGATCGGGATAGACGGGCAGCAACGCCGCGGCCTTGACCTCCACCCGCACGGTTTCGCCCGCCTTGACCTGCACCTCGCTCTTGCCCGCGCCGAGTTCTACGCCGTTGACCGTGAAATCGATCAAGTGGCTCTTGCCGTCGCTGACGTAGTTGCGGCCGTCGCGAATGCCGTCGATCCAGCCGCGGTAGCTGAGCTTGTCGAGCTTGACGTAGCTCCGGCCCAGCCCGACCTTGTCGTCATAGATGCAAGGGAAGTCGGTCTCGCCACTGATGCGCGCGCGGAAGCCGGCGCTCAACGTGTGGTACCAGACGTTCAACTCCCACACCGACGGCGTATCGACCGCCGAGATGAAATGAACCGCATCGTGGGTGACGTCGACCACATATTCGTTCGCGCCGATGCCGTCAAAGCCGGGCATCTCGTAGTTCGGCAGCTCGTCGCTGCGCACTTGCAAACCCCAACCGGAATGCGAAAAGCCGACCACGCCGCCCTGTGACTTGCCCCACTGCAACACGGGCAGGTCCCACGAGGGCCATTCGTCGACGCGCGTCGTGCCGGGATAGTCGTCCTCGTCGAGTCCGAGCAGCACCAGATGCCCGGCATGGCTCGACGGGAAGCCCGAGACCTCGACGTCGTAGTGCATGATGCGTTCGCCCGTCGACAGTTGGTTGTCCTGGCCGCTGAAGAACTGCTTCTGGTAGTACCACGAGGGGCCCCAGGTGAGCACCGCGCCGATGTTCAAGTGCTCGCCCAACACCTGGCGGATTATGTCCTCGGGTAGCACGCCTTCGGTCGGGTTCTTATAGTGCGAGCAACCGGACGCGTGCACGTGATGGTCGCCCGACCACCAGCCGTACTTCGACGGGTCAATCCAGCGCTGCAGTTGGAACGAGAGTTCACCGGGCGAGTTGGCGTCGATTGGGAGTTCCTTCGTCCGCGTGTAGAACTCGGGGCCGCCGTCGTATTGAATCGAGTAGTAGCCGTCGGGCAGACGCACATTCTCCCCGTCGGCGCGGTAGACCTGCGGCTGGAACGGAAAGTCGGGCGCCAGCCGTTTCGACGGGTTGGGGTAGATGCGCCCTTGCAGGTCTTTGATCAGGAAGGCGCCGATCGAGGGTTTACCGTTCTCGTCCCTCACGCGAAACGTGATGGGCCGCGCGGGTTCGATATTGAACAGAACGAGAATGTCGTTACGGAAGCCGATGTCCTGCGTGCCTTGGCCGACGTTGAAAGCGATCTTCGCCGAGCGCTGCCCGCTGTCGCGGCTGTAGATCTGCAGGATTTGATACTCGATCCCGAGGCCTAGGAGCCGCTTGGCCATGGGCGCCTGGTTGTAGATCTCGATGTTGGCCCAACGCTCCTTCACGTGTTCCTGCGTGAGCTCCATCTTGGGTTCTTTCTCGCCGCGCGACCGCAGCGAGGTTGGGCCGCTGTTGGGGCTCTCGACCTGCAGCGGGGCCGTAACGCCCGCACCGTTGATGACCTTCACCAGGAAGAGCCGTGTCCCCTTCTCGACCAGCACCGGCTTGGCCGCGCCTTGGCGCACCTTGACGCGGCTTTCGGCGTTGATATCGACCTCAGCCAGCACCATCGGGTCGAGCAACTCTTGCAGCCGCCGCACGGCCGCGCCCTCGTTGGGGAGCGCCATCGCTTCGTTGATTTGCGCATGGAGCTTCGCCGGTAGAGGCTGGCCGGTGTAGTTCAAGGCGTCCTCCAGCCGGCGCACGTGTTGCGCGAAGGGTTGTAGGGGGACGGTCTGCGCCGAGGCCAGGTCGGCCGCAGGCATCGTCAGCAGTAACGAGAGTAGGGCGGGGGAGTGCAGCTTCAAACGCATGATGGATCCTCTTTCGGCCGAGGTCGGCTTAGCCAAGCATACGCCACTACCCGCACTGGGGCAACTCGCTTTCCAGCGTCGTCCGTTGGTGCTTGGAAAGGTCCCAACTCGTGCTAGCATAGAATTACCTGTTTCCCGATCGGAAAACAGTAGATTATGATCGAGAGCCGCAAGCGCAGCATCGCCAAGGCGGTCAGCTATCGCGTATTGGGGTCGTGCCTGACAGCCGCCATAGCGCTGGTGTTGAGCGGCCAGTGGGATATCGCGCTCGGCATCGGGCTTCTCGACGGCGTGGCCAAGATGGGCGCGTATTTCGTTCACGAACGCCTGTGGGCTCGGGTTCGGTGGGGCATGCCGCGGCGGCCTGATTACGAGATCTGAACCGGCAAGTCAGGTCCCATGTGGCGCATGCAGCCGGAGGCTTACCGAGAACCGATTCCTCGGTTCTCAGGTCTTCGATCAACAGCCGCTGCTCGGTCACTTGCGATCCTGAGTCCCGACGAATCGAGACTCGGCAAGGCTGGAGCCTTACGCCACATGTCGCTGCGTGGACGTTCGCCTCCGATCGAACGTCATCGGACCACCTCACCGCTCGGGCTCGCATACTTCCCCCGAACATATGCCAGCGCCTCCGCCCCGTCGGTCAGGCGACCTTCAAGCTGCGCGTCCTCGACATCGGAAAGGATCGCCTGGAACGCCGGTCCGGGCTTGTAGCCCGCGGCAATCAAGTCATCACCGGTGAGCAAGCGCGGTGGGCGCAGAACCTCCTCGGGCAACTCGGTCAGCTTGTCGCGAACGAACTCGTAGTTCGCCAAACCGCCGTGGCTCGATAAGCAGTCGAGGCGGTGCAGTTCGAGATGCTCGTCGAATCGCTCCATGCGCAGAAACCGTTTGAGCTTGCTCGCCCGCATGACCGGCGTATCTTTGAACCGCATGTGGTGCGCCACAAGCGCCATGACCTGCTCGGTGTCGGCTCGCGAGTAGCGCAGGCGCGTGCAGATCTCCTCGGCCATGCGAACGCCCTCTTCGACATGTCCGTCGAACCGAATACGCTCGGCGACGCGGTACGTCCCCGGCTTGCCCACGTCGTGCAGCAGCGTCCCGAGCGCCAGTGTGACGGGGGGGGCGTTGAGCTGTTCGAGCATCAGCAGGGTGTGCGTCCACACGTCGCCTTCGGGATGGAACTCCGGCGGCTGTTCGACACCCTTCATCGCCGCAACCTCGGGCAGAATGGCTTCGAGCAAGCCCGACTCGTCGAGCAGCTCGAACCCCCGCCGCGCGGCGCCTTCGGTGAGGATGCCGCTGACTTCATCGCGGATGCGCTCGGCCGAAATCTCGTTGACCTCGCCGGCGTGGGCCGTGATCGCCTTCATCGTTTCCGGCTCGACCGCGAACCCGAGACGCGCGGCAAAGCGCACGGCCCGCAGCATCCGCAGCTTGTCTTCGGCGAAACGCTCGGAGGGCCGCCCAATCGCGCGGATCAGGCCCGCCTCGAGGTCGGCGCGGCCACCGACGTAGTCGAGGTAGCGGTCTTCGGCGGGGTCATAGAGCAGCCCGTTGACGGTGAAGTCGCGGCGCTTGACGTCCTCCTCGGCGCTGCGGGTGAAGCGGACGCTCTCGGGGTGTCGTCCGTCGCGGTAGTCGTGGTCGGTGCGGAAGGTGGCGACCTCCACCTGGCTTTCGCCCTCGCTCTGGCGGTCGCGGACCAAGACGACGCCGAAGTGCGCGCCGACGGGGAGGGCGTCGGGGAAGCAAGCGACGATCTGCTCAGGGTTAGCGTCGGTGGCGACGTCATAGTCCGCGGGCTCCACGCCCAGCAGCATGTCGCGCACACAGCCGCCGACGAGGTAGGCGGTATGCCCCGCCTCCCGGAGTGTCTCGATAATCCGCAGTGAGAGTTCGCGCGGCGTCACGTCCCTTTCCCTCGCAAACGAGGCGGCAACCGCACAAACCGAGCCGTGACCGTAAGGGAGCGGTCCGGCGCAAGCCCTGAAGCTGTTTCGGTTGCCCCTAGATCAGGCCCGTCGTCCCCACCGACGATCCCCGCCTACGACCCGGGCGAGCCGCTCAATTCCTCGACCACCCGCTTCGCATCATAGAGCTTTCGCAGCGCTTCCATGATGCCGCGCGAGTCGACGCTCACCGCGCGCGCCTGCTTCTCCGAATACAGGAAGCCGTTTGGCAGCGACTGGATATTGCCGTCGAAAATCAGCCCCACGACCTCACCCTTACCATTGACCAACGGGCTGCCGGAGTTGCCGCCGGTGATGTCGTTGGTCGAGACGAGGTTGTACGGGGTGTCTTTGTCCACGCGATCTTTGCGGTCGAGAAAGCGCTGCGGTAGGATGTACGGGTCTTTGCCTGTGACCGTGTCATAGAGCCCCGAGAAACGCGTGAATGGCTCGATGGTCTTATCGCCTTCGTTGTAAGACTTCACAACACCCACGGCCAGCCGCAACGTAAACGTCGCGTCGGGATAAGCGTCGGTGCCCAACGCCGCGAAGCGAGCCTGCGCGATGCGGGAACCGTGGGCGTCCTCAATCGCTTCGACCTCGTCTTCGTAGCGTTTGCGGAGGCGGCGGGCCTCTTCGTCCACTTTGCGGGCCAGGTCGATCATTGGGTCGTTGGACGTCTTCGCTTTCTTCGCCTCGGCGTCGAAGAGTTGCTTGCGGAAATCGACGTTCTTGAGTTTTGTTCCTTCGACCAGGCTCTTGGCTACGCCGGCGGGCTTGCGGTCACCCAGTACGGCGCGCACGGTTTTGTTGTCCGCCCCCAATCGGTCGCGCATGAACGCGAGCGACCGCGACAACTTGGCGATCTCGACATCGTCATAGATCGGCGCGGGCGAGAACAGGCGCTGCTTGAGCGAATCGAGCCCCGACTCGCGGTATTCCGGCAGCCGCTTGGCGTTCGGTTTCGGCAACTCGTCGGAGAGGCGGTAGAGATCCTTGGCGATGGTGAAGAAACGCGAGTAGAACCCAAGGCTGCCAATCAAGCGGTACTCTTCGTAGATTTCGTTCTTGACCTTCTGGGCTTTGGCGATCGCCTCCCAAGCGCCGCCGTACTGTTTCTTCTT
>JAKZVK010000645.1:0-5971 GCA_047516085.1 Bryobacterales bacterium | reverse complement strand
ATCGAAACCGTGGCTTCGAAAAACGTGGGCGACACGGTTCCGATCGCCGTCATGCGCGACGGTAAGCGCGTCATGCTCGATGTCGAGATTGCCGACCGCGCCGTCCTGTTCGCCAAGGAACTTGGCTACGTCACGCCCGAGGCCGAAAAAGAGCGCGAGACCGCCCAGATCATGTTCGGGATCGAAGTCTCCAATCTCAGTGACGACGACCGCAAACAACTGGGCCTCGAAGCAAAGGACGGCGTGCTCGTGACCACGGTCGACCCCGCTTCGTTCGCCGATGACATCGGCATGTCGCCCAACGATATCATCCTCAGCATCAACCGCGAGCCGGTGTCGCAGATCGACAACATCCGCAAGATCCAAAACAACCTTAAGCCAGGCGACGATGTAGCCTTCAAGGTGACGCGACGCGTCCCGGGACAAGAGAAGTGGACTACTAGCTACCTGGCCGGCGTGCTCCCGAAAGATAAGGACGGCCGCTTCTAGACTGCTTTTCTCACCACGTGGCGAGGCGAAGCAACCGAGCCGTGACCGTAAGGGAGCGGTCCGGCACGGAACGTCACGCCGCTCGGAGGCCTCTAGTCTAGGTCTTTGCCACGTAGCGTGTATTGATAGTGAGAAGACCGTCAGGACTAGGCGTGAGCCGCTGCGCGCGAAGGTGTACTTGGCAGGGTAGTGCGCACGGCAAGCAAGCGCAAAGACGTTGATCTAGTCTTGATCTTGCCTGGGTTTCTCGCCAACTGACGGTCGAAGCACGCGATAAGGCCGCCACGACAGGCTAGCGGCCCTTCAGTGGCGTCAGGGCTCGTGCCGGACCGCTCCCTTACGGTCACGGCTCGGTTGCTTCGCCCTTCGCCTCGGCACGGCCCAGCTTCCAGCCACGGTGGGCTAGGCGCTTGAGGCCGCGCACCAGCGCGCCGCCGAGCAGCAGCCCATACACGGGCAAGTACTCGAGCCGGCGGAACTCATCGGAGTACTCCCAGACGCCGAGTGCGTCGTAGCCGATCAACACGTGATACGAGAGAGCCACCAGCGCCGTCCACAGCAGCAACGCGGCGTTAGGATAGACCGCCAGGAACGGCACGAGCCAACTCAGATACCAAGGGAAACAGTTCGCCGAGAAAAACAGCAGCAGTGCCGCCGTCCACTTCGCGGCCCGCACCAGCGGAAGCTGCAGGCACCACAGCGCTGCCAAGGCGCCGGTTAGCAAACGCGTGACTAGTTCGGTGCCGGCGTCGAAGTCGCGGTCGGCCCAGCCATAGATCAGCCCGTAGAGGCTGTCGTTGTTGCGCCACCCCCCGAGGAAGCCTTCGAGCAAGTCGACGACGTTCTCGATGCCATTCAGGTATGGCCAACTGACGGCGAACGCAACGGGAACCGTCACGAGTGCCTGCTTCCATCGCCACCGCCAACGGCCTTGTTCGCGGCGCAGCAGGAGGAACGGAAATAGCAGCGCCGGCCAGAACTTGGCAGCGGCGGACAGGGTGAGCCCGGTGAAGGCCAACGTCCAACGTTCCGCCAGCGCCGCCGCCAGAGCCACGACTAGCAACAGCATCGCCAGGGAGTCGTTGTGACCCTGGGCCCAGATTTCGACGACGATCAAAGGGGACCACCAATAGACCAAGAGCCACTCCGGCGGACGGCCCATCAAGCACAATAATCGAGCCACCGCCAAACCGAGCAGTAGCTCAAAGAACAAGAACGGCAGCTTGAACCACCACGTCTGCTTCGCCGGGTCGGGCTCGATCGCGGCAGCCAACGGATAGTAGGCGCGGAAAAGGCCTTCGTACAGCGGGCCGTAGACCGACGGCAGGTCTTTGCGGTTCACCCGAGGCCAGGTCTCATCGCGCAGCCCACTCCAACGCGGGTCCTCGGGGATGTCGGTGTATGGGTCGCCGCCCGCGGCTTGCAGCTTGCCTTGCCAGCGGTAGCGGTTGAGGTCTTCGGAGAGCCCGGGGTCGAGGGGCAGAACCGTCAGGCGGAACAGGAGCCCGGCGATCCAAATCAGCGCCATGGTGCGCCGCTGCCGGCCCGCGCCGGAACTGACGGATGCGTCGGCGGAGGGGCCCGCGCGCGTGATGAGGAAACAACAAACCAGGTAAAATAGAGACGCTCCCAGGTAGAGCGCGAGGAATCCCCCCAGCTCCTTCTTGAAATCCCCGAGCCGCAGCATCGCGAGGAAAGCCGCCTCGGCCAGGCAGGCGAGGACAAGGAGCCGTCTGTATCGCTGGGTGTCCATGCGGCGCGCTATGCTAGAACGTTAACCGAGTAGAATGTTTTTGATCGAGATGCTTGACCTCGCCGCGGCGGTGCAACAGTGGGCCGACCGGCTGGCCGCCGAAATCCTGTCGGGCGCGGCGCCGGCCGGTTGGCTTGAGTCGACTGTCGTGGCATTGTATCTGGCGGTGATGGTCGTGCTCGCCGGCTACGGGCTGCATCGCTATCAGCTCATCCGTTTGTACTTCCGGCATCGCGGCCGCGCGCGGCCCGAGCCCTCGGCCCATTTCGACACTCTGCCGGCGGTGACGGTGCAGTTGCCGATCTACAACGAGCAGTTCGTGGTCGAACAGTTGATCGAATCCGTCTGCCGTTTGGACTATCCGCGGGAACGGCTGCAGATCCAGGTGCTCGACGATTCGACCGACGAAACGCGCGCCGTGACGCAGGCCGCCGTGGCGCGTTGGGCGGCGCTGGGGCATCCGGTCGAGTACATCCACCGCGGGCATCGCGAGGGCTTCAAGGCGGGCGCGCTCGAGAACGGATTGGCCCGCGCGCGCGGCGAGTTGATCGCCGTGTTCGATGCTGACTTCGAACCCTCGCCGGACTTCCTTCATCAAACCGTTCATTATTTCACCGATCCCCAGGTCGGCATGGTGCAGGGGCGTTGGACCTTCCGCAATCGCGAGCACTCGTTGCTGACGCGCGTCCAAGCCGTGCTGCTCGACGGCCACTTCGTCTTCGAGCATGGCGCCCGCGCGCGCTCGGGACGCTTCTTCAACTTCAATGGTACGGCCGGCGTGCTTCGTCGCACGATGATCGAAGACGCCGGCGGCTGGCAGCACGACACGCTGACCGAAGACACCGACCTGAGCTACCGCGCGCAGATGCGGGGATGGAAGTTTCTATACGCGCCGCATGTCGAGGTGGCCTCGGAGTTGCCGACGGACCTGACCTCGTTCCAAGTGCAACAGGCGCGCTGGGCCAAGGGGCTGATCCAAACCGCGCGCAAGATTCTGCCGGCGCTGCTCAAGACCGACCTTCCAGCGAAGGTGAAGGTCGAGGCCTGCTTCCACCTGACGGCGAACCTTTCGTATCCGCTGGTGGTGTTGCTGTCGGTGCTGCTGCTGCCGGCGGTGGTCGTCCGCTTCTATCATTGGAACTGGGAGTTCCTCTACGTGGACATCCCGTTGTTCTTGGGGACCGTTAGCTCGCTCTCGACGTTCTACCTGTTGAGTCAGCGCGAGCTGTTCCCCAACGGCTGGCGTCGCACGGTCCCGCTCGTCCCCGTCCTGGTGGCCACGGGAATCGGTTTGACGATCACGAACACGCGCGCGGTCCTGGAAGGTTTGCTCGGCGTACCCTCGCCGTTCCAGCGTACGGCGAAGTACACCACCGACCGCCGGCGTGCGCGGTTGGCCCGCTGGAAGTATCGCCGCTCAAGCGGATGGCTGCCGTTGGCGAACTTCACCATCGGCACCTACTTCGCGTGGTGTGCGGTGATCTGCCTCGCGATCGGAAATTGGGCGACGCTGCCCTTCCTGGCCCTGTTCGTCGGTGGTTTCTACTTCACCGCGTGGATGCTGTTCTACCAGTCCTTCGAGTGGAGGGTCAGCGAGCCCGAGGGCGTGCGGCTCGATGAGCGATCGAGACGTTCTTCGTTGGCGGAAAGCTAGAGAGAGAGAAGCGCATGCCGCTTTATCGAATCTTGTATCTGCGAGACAGCCAAGTAGACAGGTTCCGGAACGCCCCGCCCCGGGAGAAGCCCTACCATCTCCGCGTCAGGAACTACGACGAGGGCGAGGTGATTGAATCTTCCACGCCGTACGCGGTTTGGAAGCAGCTTCAGGAATGCGAGGAGGCATCGGACTCGAAGCGTCCGTTCGGCGTCGGCGACGTTCTGCAGAGCGACGAGTCCGAACTGCTGGTGCTCAACTACTGGGGCTTTGACGAAGCACGGTGGCAAACCCCGGAAGAGAACGCGGCGGACGAGCGGCTGCAGGCCTTGGCCGCGTCGACGGGCGCGGAGTCGTCAGTGAATGAAGCACCTGTGAAGGAAGCAACGGCGCCGCGAACTTGAGGGGCTGTGAAAAAATCGGGGACTGTCACAAGCGGCAGGACAGAAGTCTCCTATCTTCAACGTCCGTCAGACCGCGGCTGACTGTCCCCCGCATTTTTGACGGCCCTGCGCCGGCGAATGTGGTTGATGTGGATGTATCGAAGTCAGGATTGTGTCCGACCTGGGTGTCAGGGAGTGAATCGCGACGGTGCTTGGGTGCGTCTAACAGACAGTTGGATCGAGACCGGGAGCCTTGAATCAAAACCTTAGATCAAACGGGTGTATGTTGTGACGGTTGAGTCTAAGCGAGCGGAAGCCCTGAACTCCTATGCGGTGGTGGCCTACCTGGGCGATCCCGTTGCGGAGTTCGTCGACCAGGTGCGGCGCGTGTTCACGCCCGATTGCCCGCACCGCGCGCACCTTACGATTCTTCCCCCGCGCCCGCTTGCCGAGAGCCTCGAAGAGGCGCTGGCGCACTGCCGCCACGCGCTTGCGCGGTTGGAGCCGTTCGAGGTGCACTTGGGTGAAGTCGAGCTGTTCGCCGGCAGCCAAGTCATTAAGCTGTCTTTCGTCTCGGGAGAAGTTCCGCTGCGAACTCTCCATGACGCGCTCAACACCGGTCCTCTCGACCACGCCGAGGAGTACGCTTACATTCCCCACATCACGCTGGGACAGGACCTTCCGCCGGAGCGCGTCGCCGAGTATCTTGAGACCGCCCGCGAGCGATGGCGGCAGTTCGGCGCGCCGCCGGTGATTGTGGTCGACTCGCTGACCTTAGTCCAGCAGGCGGAGGAAGGCTGCTGGCGAGACCTGGTCGAGATGAACCTCAGCGAGTCAATCGAAAGCGAGGAGACCGCGGCGGCTCCTGTGACTCTATCCCGCAAGTAGTCCTTTCCCGACGCCTTCCGGCGTCAGGCTTCCTGATCTTGGTGGTGGCCGCCGTTCCGTTCGCGCTGTGGACCCCGCATGCACGCGGCGGACTGCGATCGATCACGCGACGCGCGTGCGCCGAAGCTGTTTGGCGATCGCGAATGAGCCCGGGTATGGCTCCGCGCGTTGCGCCTCAGCAGTGCACCATCCAACGAGAAGTGCGCATCGGAAGACCTTCGCTTGCCGCGCGTGTCTGAGAAAAAAACTTCTGCGGGCAACTTGCCGCCGCTCTCGTGTCAGAAGGGAGAATCTGCAAGGGGCAGCGGCTCCGGCCGGCGGGCGATGACACAGAAGACCTGAAACAGTTTATCGGATCTTTTTATCGGTTGATCTCTGAACTCCCCTGTTCATAGGGTATCCAGACCCCTCGCCGTTTTGCCGGAGCGCGCAGGCCGGCGCGCTCCGTAACGCGGCTGCGATCTCACCCCCAGGGGTTGCGGCTCGACAGCTCCGCCATCGGGCACTCGCTCGCTGACGAGCCGCGCTTGCGACAACACACGCGGCCGAAAAAACGTTTGGAGATTCAGCGGAGTCGTGATAAAACATTCATGATGAACAATGTTTCGAACAGGTTCGCTTGCGGACACGATGTTGCTCATCGAAACGCAACTGGCAGGGCATGCATCCCCGCTGTTGACTCCAATCGATTGAGGTGAATCAGTATGGCCAAGAAGATCTTGAAGAAGATAGCGAAGAAAGCAAAGAAGCCTGTGAAGAAGGCAGTGAAGAAGGCAGTGAAGAAGCCTGTGAAGAAGGCAGTGA
>JAKZVK010000644.1:0-9278 GCA_047516085.1 Bryobacterales bacterium | reverse complement strand
CCACAGCATGCTCTGGGTGCTGGCGCTCTTCGTCCACGTGGCGGGCATGTTCCTGCTCTTGGACGCTGAGTTCCTCGCCGCCGTGCAGGTCATTGTCTACGCGGGCGCCATCCTGATCTTCTATCTCTTCGTGGTGATGCTCATCGACTTGCCGGATGAGGATGCTCGTCCGCGCTTCGGACAGCACTGGCCGTTCGCCGCCCTCGTGGGGCTCTCCTTCGCCGGATTGGGCTGGCTCGCCCTCTCGGACATGCGACTCTTTGATGGCGGCCTCGCCGCCGCGCCGTTGCCTGCGGCCGCAAACGGCCCGCCTCTCGGGAGCCTCGAGGATCTCGGCATGCAGCTCTTCGGTCCGTTCGCCCTGCCCTTCGAGATGGCTTCGCTCGTGCTCCTGGCGGCCATCGTCGGCGCTATCGTGCTCGCGCGCAGGAGGGGCGCAGGGGCATGATCGTTCCGCTCGAAACGATTCTTCTTTTGAGCGCCGTCCTCTTCGGGATCGGTGCGTTCGGCTTCCTCGCCCGGCGCAACATCATCCTGATGTTCGTCTCGGCCGAGATCATGCTCAACGCGGTCAACCTCAGCCTGGTCGGCTTCAGCAGGCATCTCGATGACCCGCGGGGTCAGGTTCTGGCCCTCTTCGTCATCGCCGTGGCCGCCGCGGAGGCGGCGGTCGGGCTCGGGCTGGTGATCGCCGTGAACCGGAACAAGCCCGGGGTGAGAATCGGCGACCTGACCGAGCTCAGATGGTGAATCCTACGACGTGAGCATGTCTGTGATGCCTCTGCTCGCGATGCTGGCGCCCGCCATCGGCGCCCTCCTC
Organism: Bryobacterales bacterium; assembly: GCA_047516085.1. Lineage (GTDB taxonomy): Bacteria > Acidobacteriota > Terriglobia > Bryobacterales > UBA6623 > JAKZVK01. Next base: position 8,458 of record JAKZVK010000644.1, on the reverse strand, counting down.
ATCGCGGTCACGGGTGAGCGTCGCCGCAACCTGCGAGAGCTCTGGTCGTTCGCGGCCGGCTTCGCGATGCTCGCTCTCATGGCCGGCATGGCCCCGGAGGTCCTCGCGGGCGGCGAGCCCGGGATCGTGCTCTTCCGTCTTCTCCCCGGTATCGAGCTGGCCTTTCGGGTGGACGCCTTCGGCCTTCTCTTCGCCATCGGCGCGTCGGTCTTGTGGATCCTCACCTCGGCCTACTCGGTCGGCTACATGCGCACTCTCGAAGAGCACGCGCAGACCCGCTACTTTGCTTGTTTCGCCTTGGCCCTGACAGCAACGATCGGTGTGGCGTTCTCCGCCAACCTCTTCACGCTGTTTCTGTTCTACGAAGGTTTGACGCTGGTCACCTACCCGCTCGTGAGTCATCATGAAGACGCCGCGGCCAAGGCCGGCGCCCGCAAATACCTCATCTATCTGCTGGGTGCCGCCAAGGTGTTCTTGCTCCCGGCCATCATCTTGATCTACAACGTCGCCGGGACCCTGGAGTTTCGCGCGGGCGGCATCCTGCCGGTGGATGAGGTCGCCTTACATCCCACACTCCTGCTCGTCATCTTCGCCCTCTTTCTTTTTGGATTCGCGAAAAACGCGCTCATGCCGCTCCATAGCTGGCTGCCGGCGGCGATGGTGGCGCCCACTCCAGTGAGCGCGCTCCTGCATGCGGTGGCTGTGGTCAAGACCGGGGTCTTTTGTACCGTTCGGGTTTTTCTTTTCGTCTTTGGTCCGGACGCCATGCGCGAGGTCGGTGCCGATCAGCTCGCTCTCGCAGCGGCCTCGGTGACCATCCTCGTCGCCTCTTTGCTGGCGCTCAGTCAGGACAATCTGAAAGCGAGGCTAGCTTTCTCCACCGTGAGCCAGCTTTCCTACATCGTTCTCGGCGCGGCACTCTTGAACGCCAGTGGTGTCATGGGCGGCGTCGCGCACATCACGAACCACGCGGTATCGAAGATTACTCTCTTCTTTTGCGCGGGCTCGATCTACGTCTCCACCCACAAGACCGAAATCAGTCAGCTCTCTGGGTTGGCCAAGCGGATGCCATGGACCATGGCCGCGTTCGCACTGGCCTCGCTGAGCATCGTGGGGATCCCGCTCACCAGCGGCTTCGTCTCCAAGTGGTATCTCGTTCTCGGCGCTGTGGAGCTCGAGAGCGTCGTTCTACTCGGAGTGCTGCTTTCGAGCTCGCTCCTCAGCGCGGCCTATCTGGGTCCGATTGTGTTCAAGGCGTATTTCGAGCCGGAGCCGCCCGGGAGCGACGAGATCCGCGAAGTGCCGTGGATGGTGGCGCCGCTTGTGATCACTGCCGCCTTGAGCCTGCTCCTGGGCCTCTTTCCCGGGCCGGTGCTCGAATTGGCGGGAAGGGCGATGCCGTGAATTTCCTCGAGAGACAGCTCGAAGATCCGGTCCGCTTCAAGCGGGTCAAGCTCGCATTCACCGTCGGCCTGGTCGTCGCGCTTGCGGCCGAGATCGTTCTGCCGCTCGTGTTCCATGAAGGCGAGCACCACTTCTCGTTCGAGAGCTGGCCTGGCTGGGGCTCGATCTACGGGTTGATCTCCTGCGTTGCGATCATCGTCGTGTCCAAGCTCATCGGAAAAGTCTGGCTCATGCGCCCCGAGGACTACTATGACGATTGAGTGGGTCCACCCGGGGCTCATCCTCATCGTGGGTGCTTGGGTGTTGCCCTTGCTCGGAGGCCGGATCAAGCGGGTCGCCATGGTCGCACTGCCGGCCGCGGCCGTCGTCGATTGCTTCTTGATGACACCGGGGACCTATGGCGTCGTCAGCTTCCTCGGCCAAGAGCTGGTGTTCGGCCGGGTGGACAGCCTGAGTCTGATCTTCTCCTACGTGTTCTCGATCATGGCTTTGTTGGGGATGATCTACGCACTTCATGTAAAAGAAGACTCTCAGCACATAGCCTCCCTGGTCTATGCGGGAGGCGCCCTCGGCGTGACGTTCGCCGGCGACTTCCTCTCGCTCTATATCTTCTGGGAGCTTCTGGCGATCGCGTCGGCGCTCTTGGTCTTGCTGCGGCGCGAGCGAAGTGCGGTGGAAGCCGGGTTCCGCTACCTTCTGGTGCACGTCTTCGGCGGGCTCGTCCTCTTGGCGGGGATTGTGCTCCATTGGGCTCAGACGGGGTCGATCGCTTTCGGGGATATGGGCGCGTCCTCGGGCAGCCTCTCTTGGGGCTTGATCCTCGCGGCCTTTCTCCTCAACGCCGCGGTGCCGCCGCTCGGCGCGTGGCTTCCCGACGCCTATCCCGAGGCCACCGTCACCGGCGCCATTTTCATGACGGCGTTCACCACCAAATCGGCGGTCTACGTTTTGATCCGCGGCTTTGCGGGCACCGAGCTGTTAGTGTGGCTCGGGGCGGCCATGGCGATCTACGGCGTCGTGTACGCGGTGCTCGAGAACGACGCGCGCAGACTGCTCGCCTACCACATCATCAGCCAAGTTGGTTACATGGTCTGCGGCGTGGGCATCGGGACGGCGCTGGCCTTGAACGGCGCCACCGCCCACGCCTTCGCGCACATCCTTTATAAGGCTCTTCTGTTCATGGGCGCCGGCGCCGTTTTGCAGATGACCGGAGTGCGAAAGCTGAGCGATATGGGTGGGCTCTATAAGACCATGCCGGTGACGCTCGGGCTCTACATGATCGGAGGCTTTGCCATCTCGGCCGTGCCGCTCTTCAGCGGCTTCGTGAGCAAGTCGATGGTGGTCTCCGCCGCCGGGGAAGAACACCTGACGGTGATCTTTCTCATGCTCACCCTGGCCTCGGCGGGAACCTTCCTGCATACCGGACTCAAGCTTCCCTACTACATGTTCTTCGGCAAGGATTCTGGGCTGCGCGCGAAGAAGCCGCCTTCGAACATGCTCGTGGCCATGGGCCTGGCCGCGGCCGCCTGCATCTTGATCGGAGTCCGCCCTGGACTCCTCTACCAATTCCTTCCGAACGCCGTGGACTACGTTCCGTACACTTTGACGCACGTCACGAGCACCGTCGGGATGTTGGTTTTCACGGCGCTCGGTTTCTTTTTATTGCTCAAACAGCTCGATCCCGTGCGCACGATTAGCCTCGACACGGACTGGTTCTACCGCCGCGGTGTGACCCGTCTCATGAAGCTGATCCTGGATCCCCTGGCGCGTCTCGAATACGGCTATGTCGGCGAGATCTATGAGCGCGTGATCCGGCGGCCCGTTTTGGGCGTTGCGGGACTCGTCCAGAGATTCGACAGCCGTGTGGTCGACTCGACGCTCGTGGGGGTGGGGCGCTCGACGGGGAGCTTCAGCCAACAACTCAAGATCGTCGAAAGCGGTCATGTCCAACATTACGGACTCATCATGGCAGCCGGAATCGTGGCTCTCATGGCCTTCTTGATGTTCGCCTTATGACGGCCTACCCGGTACTCTCCGTCGCGACCTTCCTCCCACTCGTGGGTGCGGCCGCGGTGCTCCTTTTCGGGGGCGAGCGGCGCGCGCGCTGGCTCGCCCTGGCCACGGCCTTCTTGACTCTGGCAGCCTCGGCGCCGCTCTATCTGCACTTCGACAAGGCCTCGAGCGCGCTACAGTTCGTCGAGACGCGCGAGTGGATGACTTCGTTCGGCATCACCTTCAGCATGGGCGTGGACGGCATCAGCGTTTTGTTCATCTTCCTCGCCTCGCTCTTGATCGTCTTGTGCATCGGAGCCTCTTGGGCTGCGGTCCGTACCCGAGAGCGGGAGTTCTACGCGGCTTTGCTGGTGGCGGAGACGGCGATGATCGGGCTCTTCGCCGCATCCAACTTGTTTCTGTTTTTCATTTTCTGGGAGCTCATCGTCGTCCCCCTCTTTCTGCTGATCGGCGTCTGGGGAGGCGAGAAGCGCGTCTTCGCGGCGGTCAAGTTCTTGATCTTCACCCTGGCGGGGAGCGTCTTGATGCTCGTCGGCATGATGGCGCTCTACAATCTTTGCGGCACGTTGGACTTCAAGGCGCTCGTTCTGGCCCGAGAGAATCTTTCGCCCCATCAGCAGGCCTGGCTTTTTGCGGCCTTTCTCGCCGCCTTCGCGGTGAAGGTGCCCATGTTTCCCGTCCATACCTGGCTGCCGGATGCCCACACCGAAGCTCCGACCGCGGGCAGCGTGATCCTGGCCGGAATCCTCCTCAAGATGGGCGCCTACGGATTCCTGCGGGTCTCGCTTCCGATTCTTCCCGACGGCGTGCAATTGTTTCTCGGACCCATGCTCGCCATCTCCGCGCTGGCCATCGTCTACGGCGCCTACGTGACCTTGGTTCAGAAGGACATCAAGCGCCTCATCGCTTTTTCCAGCGTGAGCCATATGGGTTTCATCACTCTGGGCATCTTCAGCCTCGACCAGCGGGGAGTCGAGGGCGGGATCCTCCAGATGATCAATCACGGCATCGTCACCTCAGGGCTCTTTCTGTGCGTCGGCATGATCTACGAGCGCACCCACACGAGAGAGATCAAGGACTACGGTGGCGTGGGTAAAGTTGCGCCCATCTACGCAACGTTCTTGGCACTGTTCTGTCTGGCTGCGGCGGGATTCCCGGGTCTGAATTCTTTCGTGGGGGAGTTCCTGATCGTCGGCAGCGCGTTCAGGACCCAGGTGTGGCTAGGGGCGATGGCGATCTGGGGCGTCGCTCTGGGGACCGCCTACGTGGTCTGGCTCTACTACCGCGTGGTCATGGGTGCGACCAACCCGGGGCTTTCAGGGCTCGAGCTCGAGCTCAACCACCGTGAGGTGGCGACGCTTTTGCCGTTGGCCATCCTCGCCGTGTCTCTCGGTCTTTATCCTGAGCTCGTCCTCTCCTATCTTCATGCTCCCGTGGCCGAGCTCCTCGCCGGAGTCGCGCGATGAACAGCGCGACCTTTGTCTCCGTGTCGGACCTGGCCCTCGTGATCCCAGAGCTGATTTTGGTCGGCACGGCCCTTACGCTCATTCTCTTCGCGACGCGCATCCGACAAGGGACCGCGGCCACCGCGGCGACGGTTCTGGCGGCGCTCGCGGCCGCCGTGGCCTCAGCCTGGGTCCTGCCCTCGGACACCACCACAGCGTTCGGAGGCATGATCACGCGGGATGGCTATTCCGGATTCTTCAAGATTTTGATCGCCGCCGCCTTGGGCCTCGCCGCGCTTCTTTCGGTGCGAAGCGACGAAGACAAAAACGAAGACGATGCCGCGCCGCGCGGCGAGTACCACGCTCTGCTGCTTCTGGCTTCGACCGGAATGATGCTCGCGGTCTCGACCGTGGATCTCATCACCCTTTACCTGGGCCTGGAGTTGATGACGATCTGCTCCTACATCCTGGTCGGGATCCGCGTGGAGAGGCCGGCGTCGAACGAAGCGGCGATCAAGTATTTCCTCGTGGCTTCGTTCTCATCGGCCTTGCTCCTCTACGGGATCAGCTTGACCTACGGGGTCGCCGGCAGCACCGGCTTCGCGGCCGTGGCGTCGGCCTTCGCCGAGCATGGCCCGGCTTCTAGCCCGCTCCTTGTGGCGGCCATCTTGCTGGTATTGGGTGGCCTGGCCTTCAAGATCGCGGCTGTCCCGTTCCACTCCTGGGCGCCGGACGCCTATCAGGGTGCAAGCACACCGGTCGCCGCCTTCTTGGCGGCCGGATCCAAAGCGGCGGGCCTCGCCGCTCTGGGACGCGTTTCGCTCGTCGCTTACGGCTCGGCCGCCGAGGTCTTGTCGCTGCTTCTCGTGGGTCTCGCGGCTCTCTCGATTTTGGTGGGCAGCATCACCTTGCTGGCCCAGACCGACATGAAACGCCTCCTGGCCTACTCCTCCATCGCTCATGCGGGCTACGCGATCATGGGGCTCATCGCCGGCACTCCCGAAGGAGCTTCGGCGACGATGACCTACGCCTTCTTTTATGTGTTCATGACTCTCGGCGCCTTTGGTGTCGTGATCGCTTTGGGCGATCGGGGAGCCACCCTGGACGGCTATCGGGGCCTGGCCGCACAGCGGCCCGTAGCGGCGGCGCTCATGCTGCTCTTCCTCTTGTCCTTGACCGGGCTCCCTCCAACCGCCGGTTTCGTGGCCAAGTTCGTCGTCATCCTGAGCGCCGTGCGGGCCGGCCACATCGTGCTTGCGGTGCTGGCCGTGGCCTGCAGTGTCGTGTCGGCTTTCGTTTACATGCGCGTCGCCGTGTACATGTTCATGAGGGAGGCCGAGGAGCCCGCACCGTCACCCTGGCCGGCGGCGGTGGCCGCGGCGGTGACGGTGGCCGCGCTGGTCACTCTGATCGGTGGGATCGCACCCGCCGGTCTCATGGCGTGGGCGGTGTCGCCATGATTGCCAGCAGTCCTGTATATTGGCAGCGACGAGCCTTCAGCCCGAGCGTAGCGCGAGCCGAAGGCGAGTCGCGGAGCGAGAGCGCGCGACGACGAACCTCAAACTTCGGATTGCCGTCGTCGCGGGCACTAATTGAGGTGACGCACCAGTGAACGAATATGTCGGGCTTGCAGTGAGCATCATCCTGGCCGCCGGGATCACCGGCACGTTGGTGGTGCTGGGCTCCACGCTGGGGAAGAAGAACCCCAGCGCCGTCAAGCTGTCGCCGTTCGAGTGCGGCCAAGAACCTTTCTCCCTGCCAATGGGCAAGTTGGTGATCAAGTTCTATCTCGTCGCTATCCTGTTCATCCTGTTCGACGTCGAGCTCGTCTTCCTCTACCCGTGGGCGGTCGTGTACCGCACGCTCGGGGTGTTGGGCCTGGTCGAGATGGGTGTCTTTCTCGGGGTGCTCATGGTGGGCTTCGTCTATGCTTGGGCCAACGGTGCCCTTGACTGGAAATGACTGGAAATGACTGGAAGTGAACATGCCTGAAGAATCGTTTCTCACGAGTCGCCTCGACGAAGCTCTGGGCTGGGCTCGGAAGTTCTCGATCTTTCAGTACCCGTTCGTGACGGCGTGCTGCGGGATGGAGTACATGGCAACGGCCTGCTCTCACTACGATGTCGACCGCTTCGGGGCCGGCCTCCCCAGATTCTCGCCGCGCCAATCCGATGTGCTCTTCGTCGTCGGTACGATCAGTCACAAGATGGCGCCGGTCCTGGTGCGCATCCACGAGCAGATGGCCGACCCCAAGTGGGTGGTCGCCTTTGGCGTCTGCACCTGCACGGGCGGCTTCTACGACAACTACGCGACCGTGATGGGCATCGATACGATCATGCCGGTGGACGTCTATATACCAGGATGCCCGCCGCGGCCGGAGATGGTCCTCGACGGTCTGATGAAGCTCCAGGACAAGATCCAAAACGAGCGCACGACCGGCAAGCGGGCCACGCCCGAAGAGCGCCCGCCGAAGCTCATGGAGGGGAGCATCGAGGTATGACTCTGATCGAGTCCGTCACCAAGCGTTTTCCCGATGGCGTGTCGGCTTCCTACACCTACCGGGGTGATGCCACCGTGGTCGTGCGGCCGGACGCCCTCCTCGAGATCGCCCGCTTCCTCAAAGAAGATCCGGCGATGCAAATGAACTTCCTCGTAGACGTGACCGCTGTCGACTACTCCGCTTTCGGCAAAGGACCGGCGCCGGCTTTCTTCGCGTCTTCCGGAGTGACGGTGCGTCCCTCGCCTCAGATTCCGGATCCGGAATCGTGGCCCGGGCCGACGGACGCGCGCTTCGCGGTCGTGGTCCACTTCTACTCGATGGTCAAAAAGCATCGGCTGCGACTGCAGGTTCCGGTGGAAGATGAAACCTCCCCGGAGGTGGATTCTCTGACATCGCTCTGGCCCGGAGCCAACTGGCTGGAGCGCGAGGTCTGGGACATGTTCGGGATCGGCTTTCGCGGGCATCCGGACTTGAAGCGCATCCTCATGTACGAAGGGTTCGAAGGCCACCCATTGCGCAAGGACTATCCCGTCAAGAAGCGCCAGCCACTCATAGGACCTCAGAACTAGACATGACGACTCCCACCGAGACTCGGGAAATGATGCTCAACATCGGTCCGGCGCATCCGGCCATGCACGGGATCGTCCGTCTCGTGACCAAGCTCGACGGGGAAGAGATAAAGGGGGCCGAAGTGGAGATCGGCTACCTCCACCGCGGCTTCGAGAAAATGGCGGAAACCGTCGACTATAACGGCGTCATGCCGTACACCGACCGGCTCAACTACGTATCGCCGCTGATCAATAACATGGGCTACTGCATGGCGATGGAGAAGCTCCTCAAGATCGAGGTCCCCGAGCGCTGCCACTACATTCGGGTCATTCTTTCGGAGATCTCCCGGATCGGGGACCACCTCACCTGCGTGGGTGCGACCGCGATGGAGCTCGGGGCGTTCACAGTCTTTCTCTACATGATCAAGGCCCGGGAGTACCTCTGGGATTTGGTGGAGAAGGTGACCGGGGCTCGGATGACCGTGAGCTACTGCCGCGTGGGCGGCGTCAAGGCCGACCTGCAGGACGATTTCGCCGAGCCCTGCGCC
>JAKZVK010000643.1:0-4210 GCA_047516085.1 Bryobacterales bacterium | reverse complement strand
ACGATCTCCTGAGTAGCGACATAGCTCAGCAGTGCGTAGCCGGTGAGTTTCCGGATGAACCGTCGGCGAGTCGGGGTCGGCATGGGTACTCCTCGGGTGCAAGATGTCTATAGAAGGATACGCCCTTGGGAATGCTTCCGCGTGGGGGGATCGTGGCCGGATGAGGCAATGTGATCGGGTCCTCCTGTGAGGTGCGCCGCCGCGGCCCGTGCTATGCACGGGGGCGGGGTCAGTCAGATGCGGTTGATCAGCGTAGCGACGTAGGCGGCGCCGAAACCGTTGTCGATGTTGACGACGGTCACGTTGCTGGAGCAACTGTTGAGCATGCCGAGCAGGGCGGCCAAGCCATGGAAGCTCGCGCCATAGCCGACGCTGGTGGGGACGGCGATCACGGGGACGGAGACCAGGCCACCCACGACACTGGGCAGGGCTCCCTCCATGCCGGCGCAGCAGATGATCACGCGGGCGTCTTCGAAACGTTCACGGTTCGACAGCAGCCGATGGATGCCGGCAACGCCCACGTCGTAGATCGTCTCGACTTCGTTCCCCATGACCTCGGCGGTGACCCGCGCCTCCTCGGCAACAGGGATGTCGCTGGTGCCGGCACAGATGACGGCGATCTTGGCTTTGCCGATGATCGCCCGGTCGCGCCAGACGCGGATGGCGCCGGATCGTGCCAGGTATTCGGCGCTCTCGTCTAATTCGCGGACGGCGTGGGCCATCTCTTCCGTCGCCCGGGTCACCAGCAGGTTCGGCGACTTCGCGAGCAGCTTTTCGGAGATCATCTTGACCTCGGCGACAGTCTTGCCCTGACCGAGGACGACCTCGGGCATGCCGTGGCGCAAGCTGCGGTGATGGTCTACCTTGGCGAACCCGAGATCCTCGAAAGGCATATGACGTAGTTCGGTCACGGCGTCGTCGGGCGTCGAGGAGCCGTCGGCAACCTTCGCGAGCAGCTCGCGCAACTGCGTCTCAGTCATGTCTCTGGAGGATAGCTAAAAGCCGATGCGATCGCCAAGCTTGAGCCCGTTCGCCGCAGCCTGGCCGGCGGCCAACTCGAGAACGAATTTAGAAGGGATCTTGCCGCCGTACACAGGGCACTCCCGGGGAATCTCCGACTCGCACGGAGGCATGTTGGCCGCCATCTCAACGATCTGGCCCCGGCCATCGATCCAGATCATATCGAGCGGGATGCGGGTGTTGTACATCCAGAAGGGCCGCTCCCGCATGTCGGTGAAATGGAAAATCATGCCCCGGTCCGGCGGTAGTTCGTCCCGAAACTGCAGGCCGCGTGCTTGTTCGGTGGGGGTGCTGGCCACCTCGGCGTGGATGATAGAGCCGTTGGGAAGTGTCACCGGCAAGACCGGCAGGCGCGAAACGGGGGCGGAGGACGAGTTGCCCGAGCAACCCGCAAGAACGAGAAACCCTATCGCAAGTGTCGAAATGCCAAGGATTTGGGAGCGTAGCGGCAAAACAAGGTTTGAGTAGCCCTAGCGCAGCGTGAAGGCGTTTCCCAGTGTGACCGAAACTCGGGCGTAGTGTCAAAAGCGGCTGGCCTTGGGCTCACCCGGTTTGTTGGCTAGTAGGCCAGAACACGGTCAGCGGCCGCTTTGACCGTTTCGACCGAGGGCAGGACTTCCAACTCCAGGTTGGGTGCGGAAGGGACGAAGCAATCCTTCGCGCCGACGCGGCCCACCGGGGCATCAAGCCACTCGAAACCTTGCTCGGCAACGTGAGCGGCAACCTCGGCGCCGAAGCCCATCGTAAGGGTGTCCTCATGAGCGACCAGCAGGCGGTTGGTCTTCTTGACGCTTTCCAGAACGCACTCCTGATCCCAGGGAATGATCGAGCGCAGGTCGATGACCTCAACCGAGCGTCCTTCTTCCCCATACTGGTCGGCGACGCGTTCGGCCAGATGAACGGTGCTGCCCCAGGAGACGATGGTTAGATCGCTGCCCTCGCGGCGCACCGTGGCTTTGCCCAGCGGCACCAGGTAATCGCCGTCCGGTTCGCGCGTACGCGCGTCCATACGGCGGTAGAGGCCCTTGTGCTCGAGGAACAGGACGGGGTCTTCGGCGCGTGCGGCGGTCTTGATGAGGCCCTTCGCGTCGGCGGCGTTGCTGGGATAGACGACGTACCAGCCGGGGATATGCGCAAAGTAGGGCTCAATGTTGGCCGAGTGCCAGGGCCCGCCCTTGATATACCCGCCCACGGCGACGCGGACGACGATCGGGGACGCCCACACCCCGTTGCTACGCCAGCGGATGGTGGCGATCTCATCGCGCATCTGCATGAAGCCTGGCCAGATGTAGTCGGCGAACTGGATCTCGATAATCGGCTTGTAGCCGCCGGTGGCCATGCCGCCGGCGATGCCCACGATGCTGGCTTCGGCAAGCGCCGAGTTGACGACCCGGCCCGGGAAGGCTTCGCCCAACCCGCGGGTAACGCCGAAGACACCGCCCTTGGGGTCGCCGATGTCCTCGCCCCACATGTAAATCTTGGGGTTGCGCTCCATCTCCTCGCGCAAGCCGTGGTTGATGGCGTTCACCATGCTGACCTTCTCGTCGGAGAGGTAGTTGGGCTCCCGCTCTTCGGTGACCGGCAGGTCCTTCGAAAAGACGTTGGCCAGCACGTCGTAGTTCTGTGGGAAGGGATGCTGGTCGGCCTGCTCGGCGGCGCGGTCCACCCCTTCCTTCATCTGCGCCCGTGCGTCTTCGATCCGAGACTGGGTGATCAACTTGTGCCGCAGCAGGTAGTTCTCGGTCTGTAGAATCGGGTCGCGCTCGGCCAGCTCGGCCAACTCCCCTTCGGGGCGATACTTGCGTTGGTCGTCCGAGGAGGAGTGCGACTCGATACGGATGACCTTGCATTCGAGCAGCGCGGGGCCGGCGCCGCTGCGCATCTTTTCGATCAGCGGCGGCAGCAGCTCGTACATCGGCTCGAACCAAGTACCGTCGAGGGCGTAAGCGGGCATTGCAAAACCCTCGGCGATGCGATGTATCTGCGAGCCGGTCTGCGTCGCCTGGGGAACGCTGATGGCGTATCCGTTGTTCTGGACGACAAAGAGTACGGGCAACTCTTCGCGGTGGGCCCAGTTGAGCGCCTCGAAGAACTCGCCTTCGCTGGTCGCGCCCTCGCCCGAGGAGACGTAGACGATCTCGTCATGGCCATCCTCGCGGCAGGCCTTGGCCATGCCCACCGCCGGCAGGTATTGCGTGCCCGTGCAGGCCGTTTGCGAAACCAATTTCAGCTCGCGCGAGGACCACTGCTCGGACATGTTGACGCCGCCCGAGTTCGGATCGCCGTCGCGGTTGAGCATGCCGAGGAAGACATCCTTCAAGTCCATGCCGAGCGAGATCGCGATGCCTTTCTCGCGGTAGTACGTGTAGAACCAGTCGTGACGCGGCTTGAGCAGCATCGTCATGCCCGCCTGGACCTTCTCGTGGCCGCGGGTCGGGGCATTGAAGGTGCACTTGCCCTGTTTGACGAAGATTTTCATGCGCTCTTCGACGTAGTAGATGCGGAGCATCTTGTCGTAGAGTTCAAGCGTGATTTCGTCGGGGACGATACGGCCCCCACCCTTCGGTGGGGACTGGGTCTTGACGGACGACTTGGGCATAGGGGTCTTCGGGTCTCGCTAGGCGCTACTCGGGGCCAGCGGACCGGCTGGCTGCTCTACATCGAGGGCGAGAACGGCGCGGGCGTCGGGGCCTGTCAGCCCTCAAGTCTCAGCATACTTCATGGTGATGCATCCAGTGATGTCCAGATGCGCGCCGTCTTGCGCTTCACCCGGATGCAGCTCGAGCCCAAACTTCGCCAGACGCTCTCGAAGCTCTTCGAGAGACCGCTCGGCGTCGTCTCGACGGTCGAAACCCAGCACGAAGTCTATGCTGGGCACACTAGGCCGGCCGTTTACGGCCGGTTACGCGGTTCCAGCCACGTCCCCGCCGGCACCGGGGCGTGTCCAAGAGCAGCCATACGGAGCAAGCCCTTCAGCACCCTGTGTTATCGTAGGGTTTGCTCGCCTTCGATGAGCCTGACCGAGACAAAATCACAGCTCATTAGCGGCTCGGAGATCGATCGCACCCTGGTTCGGCTGGCCCACGAAGTCGTGGAGAAGGCCGGGAACAGCGAGAGGTTGGCGGTGATCGGGATCGAGCGGCGCGGAGCCGTTTTGGGCGAGCGGCTAGCCGCCAAGATGGAGTCGGTG
>JAKZVK010000642.1:0-22916 GCA_047516085.1 Bryobacterales bacterium | reverse complement strand
GAGATATTGACTTGGGCGTGTGCAAGAGCGGTGCGGGGAGTGAATGCGGCTGCGAGGTCTACGGCGGTTTCAACCTCGATCATCCGGACCCCGACGTTGCGCACGGCCTGGTCATAGTAGCTGCGTGACCACTTCGGCACGATACATTCGTTCTTCAGGCCCGTGGTGTCGGGCAGTTGCTTCATCTTTTCGGGATCGCCACCTGCGACACACCCGATCGTTCCACAGGTCACGGCGCCGGCCGCGCCGGAGCTGACCATGGCGGCCTCGGCATCGAGAAGCTCAGCGATCCGCGCGCCGGCTTTCACCATCAACTCGTCGAGATTCACATGGTAGTGGCCGGCTTGCTCGACCGCCTGAATCACTTCCGGCAACTGCCGCGATCCGCCGTTGATCGTATAGGTCGACGTGCAGTTGATGAAAGGCTCCACGCCGAGGCGGGTATAGACCCCGGGGCCGCCGCCACGAGCAGGCATGCCGGTGGTAGCGGCGGTGGCCGGTGCGAGTCCAAACAGCCCGGCCGCCGTGGCTACGCCCCCGGCTTGGAATAGGGTGCGGCGCGTGAGGCCATTTGCGGCTGATGGCTTCTTATCGGATTCCATGTGATGTTCCTTCCTGGCGTACCAAGTTTACGGCTCAAGACATCCAGGGCGGCGGCGAGGCTGCCCTGAACCCGGTCGAGGTCCACGAGAGATAGCGTACATCCAACCGGCCGGCCCGCGTGTTATAGAGGGGGCACGTCGGCCCTACTCTACTTCGGCAGTATGATCTGGTCGGTACGGCTGGTGAATGCGGGCTCGTAGATAGGGTAGAGGTGGCAGGCATCCCGACCCGGCCAAGCCTCGAAACAGGTCTCTGCGATGCAATTTGGAGTTCGCCATAGGCGCAAATCATAGCATGGCGAGCCGCCCCAACCGGCCCGGCTCCGGACCCAACCGTTGCGGACCACCACACGCCCCCGGAAACCGAGCCGTAGACCGTCAACGAGCCGTGAAAAAATACTGGGGACAATCAGCCGCGGCCTGATCAAACCTTTGGGTTGAGCGGCATCCGGCATCCGAATCAGGTTTTCACGCCACCACAGGAGTTCATGGCGCGAATCCGCGCGAACCCAAGAAACCGAGCCCGGGACGCAAGTGACGGGTCAATGCGGCCGGTTCGATAGGTAACCCCGGGCCCGTTGCCGAAGCACAAGAACCTCAAACGCCCCTTACCGGGTCTGGAGATCGTTTGGCGGCGTCGTGGCCAGCCTCGCAGCAACTCATCGTGCAAGTTGAGGCATCCAACGACACAACCGAGCCGCGGGTGGGAACCCGCGGTTCCCCCTGGGCGCAACCCGGTGCATCCAACCACGAATCCAAGCCCCGGTACGGGGCGATGAGAAGCCGAGCCCGGAACGCAAGTGACGGGTCAATGCGGCCGGTTTGATAGGTAGCACCCCGGGACGGTTGCCGAAGCACAAGAACCTCAAACGCCCCTTACCGGGTCTGGAGATCGTCTAGCGGCGTCGTGGCCAGCCTCGCAGCAACTCATCGTGCAAGTTGAGGCATCCAACGACACAACCGAGCCGCGGGTGGGAACCCGCGGTTCCCCCTGAGCGCAACCCGGTGCATCCGACCACGAATCCAAGCCCCGGTACGGGGCGATGGCAAGTAGCCCACGACGCAAGTGGTCGGACCCCAGCAGCGTCAACCGTGGACTCCCCGATTCTTTCACAGCCCCTCGGTACCCACACGGTAAGATTCCTGTCAACAATGGCAGGATTTCGGCGCCCAGCCGCGTTTGACGCAGCGTTTGACGCGGCTGGGGGTCGACTAGGCCGGCCGTTGTACGGCTGGTTTCCCCTGATACCCCCGGCAACCCCCAGGCCGGTTCAGCAGCCTTACCGTAGCGGGATTGAGCCGCTCCCCGGCGGGCGGTGGCGCCTCGATTCGTTCGAGACGGTCGTGCCGGTTCGTGGCTCAAGCCAATTTGGGGTAAGGCCCCGGAAAGCCGGTCTCGACGGCCAGCGTCAGCAGGCGCTGTGCTTCGTCCTTCTGCCCGGCGGCGTTCACTCCAGCACCGTGGGCTCAAGCGTCAGTTGCACGGTCTCGTTGGGCACGATCTCGACTTCTTCCGCTTTAAGTCGAGCATTGAACAGGGCCGATATCGTTTCGGGAGAAAGGTCGGTGAGCGCGGCCCTGGTCGCAAGCACGTAGTAGGAGCCGGGCGCCAAGCCAGGCGAGGTGTACTCACCGTTTTGGTCGGTCTCGCCGGTTATACGGGTGGCGGCGAGAGCGTGCAGGGTCTTCGCCTCTTTGGGGATGACAACGACATTGGTGCCGGCCACTGGTTCCACATCGCCGTCGACCACGCGGGTCTCGAGGACGCCGCCGTCGTGGTCCACGATCACCCGCAACTCCGCGCCGGCCATAGCGCTTCCCAAGTAAAACGGCTTGTGTAAGATGCTTGTGCCCGCGTAGGTCACGTCCTTGAGATAGAGGCTGCCGCCCTGCCTGAGTCGCACTCTCACCGAGTACTCGTCCATCAACGGATCCATTCGTTGGGGATCTTGGACGGTGAACTCCCCGGGAACGGAGGACCGGCCGCGGTTGAAGCCACCGACCACGCGATGCACGGGCCAGACGTCGATGGAGACCTCTGAGTCTACAGGCTCGTCGGGAGGCTCTCCCGCCCAAACTACTTGGCCCGAGAGCGGCAAGCGTGGTTGGGGAACGACGGTAATGCCCTTGACGTTGCGATCGGTGATGCTGACCACGGTGGTTCCGAACGAATCCGGAGCGTTCAGGTCACCGGAGAAGACGGTGAGCCGGTAGTCTCCGCGGTGCAGGCCGCACAAGCGGATCTTGCCGTCGGGACCGACCTCGCCGCCCGAGGGTACGCCGGCGCTACCCCCTGTTGCCCCGAAGCCGAAGGAAGGCTCAGGCTGGTGAATCCAAAAGCTCAGTTCGCCGGGCTGACTCTGAATCTCGATGTGCGCTTCCAGACAATAGGAAGGCGAACGCAGCATACGGATGTCCACGCCTTCGCGCTGCTCGCCGGGCCTCAGCATGAGGAGCGTTCCTCCTTCCGGCGACTGGGTGCCCGGGTAGTAGGTGGGGATCATGGCCGGCCTTCGCAGCTTGGGGTTCTCGGGTGCATCCGAAACAGGATTCATCTTCCGATTCACCTGCCGCGCCAAGATGAGCCAGCCGGCCCCGGGGGCTACTTGACGGACCATGTGACGGACGATGCGGTATTCGCCCTGGTCATTGGTTCGGGCGGTAGAGCGGTGAAAGTAGCGCACCTCGCTCAGGAAATATTCCCGGCCAAGCAGTACGACTTCCACCCCCGGCAGCGGCTCGTCGTTGTCATCGCCAACCCTGCCGGAAACGGACTGCTTCGGCTGGAGACGAAAATCGATCGAGCTAAGATCCTGACCTGCGCGGAGATTGACGAGTCTGCGGCCATCAGCTAGGGGAGGGCCACCCTCGGAGGAGTCGGTCATCACACGGCGGCGGCCCGGGCGCACGTCGGACAGGGTATAGCGGCCTTGGGCGTCCGTCGTGGTTGATGGCGGCTGGCCGCGCGCGAGGATGAAAACTCTCAGGCCCACCACGGGGGCGCCGGTCGCGGCGTCCGTGACGACGCCGCTGATAGTGCCCGTCTTGGGCGGGTCGGCGGTCTGCGCCATCGCTGAGGCGCAGGCAAGCAACAGTGTGATCAGACATCTCCGCATGGCGTGTCTCCTTCAGAAACTCGTCAACGCATCTCAATCGGCTCCAACGTCACTTCCTCAGCCGCGCCCGGTTCGAGTTCGACCTCCGTGGCCTTCGGTCGCGCCCGCCACAGCTTGCCGATCGTTTCCGGAGTGAAATCGCGGGGCGCATCCCCGGCGACAACAAGATACTTGCCGGGAGCCAGCGCCTGAGACGCATACACGCCGTGCTGATCCACCTGCCCCGACACCATCTTCATCGCCAACTCGGGCTCGGAGGCCACGTGTTGCGGAATCACGAACACGTTCGCGTCCGTGACGGGGTTGTTGTCTTTGTCGACAACACTCACCTCGAGATTCGCCGCGTCGTGCGCGCCGGTCTGCGCAGTTTCAGATCCGCGGGAACGTCAGAAACGGCTGGCAGTCTCCCAGCCGGAGGCTTGGCGAGAACTCTGAACGCAACCCCGGGGGCGATACGGTGACTGATCCGATACTCGCCTCGGTCGTCAGTCTTGGCGATGGCTCGGAAGCGATGCTGTAGGGCGCCGTGCTGGTACTCGCTGCCGATGAGATGCACCTGGACGCCGGCGACGGGTTCGTCGTTCTGATCTAGGACGCGCCCGGTAATCTCGGCAGGGCGGACCACGAGGAAATCGACGTTGTCGAGAGCCTGGCCCGGTGCCAGTGTCACGATCTTTCGCCCCGAGCCATGCCCTTGCCTCCGGAACATGAAGATGCGGTAACGTGCCGGGCTCAAGTCCGCGAGTTCGTAACGTCCCTGAGCGTCAGTGGTTGTCCGTCCGGCCTGGCGGAAGTTGATCGAAGCACCCACGGTCGCAAGTTCGATGGGCGAGCCGGACTCGTCCTTCACGACCCCGGAGATGGAGCCCCGTTTCTCCTCGGCCTCCGCCGGCAGTGCTGTCTGCGCCACCACCACGCTTGAGCCGAGTGTCAGTGCGAACAGGATCTTGAACATGCCGGCCGTCCCCCTATGTCCACGCTTCCGTCGTGTCGATCGCTATTCTGGCGGTATCGGCAACTCCAGCTCGGTCGGCGAGCCGCCGAGTACTTCGATCTCGAACATCTTCTTCCAATCCGCAAGCCAACGCGTCTTGGATTCGTCGGTGGCGGGTTGCGCGGCGATCCGGTACTTGCCCGGGCGAAGGCCGGTGAACGCAAACCGAGCCTGCGCATCCGGAAACGCGACCCGAACCGGCTGCGGTTTCGCCGCCGGTGACGCGGCTGATGACTCCGCGCCCATCAGCACCACTACGAATCTCATTGGGAAACCCATTGGCGGCTCGTCGCCGATCAGCAAGCGGCCTTCGACGGCGCCCGCCGGCGACACCAAGATCCTAACCACGCCGGGGTCGCTGCCTTCCCGCAGATCCAAAATCGGAAGGGCCGTCATGAAACACGTCTCGCCCAGATTGGTGAGCGACAGAGCGTAACGGCTGGGCGCAAGATTCGCGGCTTGCTGTTCCTGGCCGAAGCTCAATGGAATGAGGCCGCGCATGCTGTGGGCGGCCCGATCTTCCACAGACAGTAGGCGCAACTGGGCGGTGGCCGGGCACGTGCCCGACGGCAACGGCGCCTCGGCATCCAGCAGGAACGTCGCGCTTCGCCCTTCAGCCACCTCGATCGCAAGACCCTCCGCGTCCTGCCCGCCCACTTCGACTCTCACCTGGCCGAATCTCGGCTCGGCGTCCAGCAAAGCTCCACGTCCGCCGTAACCCCGCACCGGCCCCGAGGCAAACAGACGATACGACCCTGGCGGGATGCCCGCGAGGTGGAAGCTGCCATCCGGGTCGGTCTGCGCTGTCGCGACGCGTAGGCTCGGCTGGCCCATCGAGACAAGCGACACCGAGTACCGGCCGCCCGACTCAGGGATGTTTACGCGTCCGCTCACGCTGTTCGCGGAAAGAGTACCGATTGTGAAATCCACCGAGCGGTATTCTTCGCCGCCGGACACAGTGAAAGACTCGGGGTTGGCGTTGCTCGGGTAGAGCATCGCTCCCGTGCCCACGCCAGTCCGGAACCCGGCCAACGAAACGGCCACGCCGTAGGTTCCTGGAGCCAGCCCATGCAGCCGGTACTCACCTCGTTCGTCGGTTTGCGTCCCGCCGAGATCACGAACGGTGATGCCATCGGCCACCCGCGCGGTGGGAAACACAAACGCCCCGCGGATCGGCTTGTTCTCGACGTTTCTTACCTGCCCGGTGATTACGCCGAGCCGTATCAGACGGATCGTCACGGCGCTGGATGAGTCCGAGTCGCCCGAAACGTGGACGGGCAGCTTTGCACCCGCGTAGTTCGGCTTGGAAACTTCGAGCCGGTAGTTTCCGGGCGGTAGGCCCGGCGCACGAAAGCGGCCCCGGCTGTCCGTGTCTAGGTCGGCAACAAGCCCCGCGGCGCCGGCCTTGCGAACCCGGATCCGTGCTGAGGGCAGCGGATCTGCTGAATGGTCTTCGAGGACCCTGCCCTCGAAAGCCGCACAGAGCAGAGGGACAAGTAGAACTCCGATCGGTCCAATGGCGAGCGCACGATGGGGAGGCATGGGTCTAAGTACACCCTTGGTCAATTGACTGCTCACTTGACGCTGATGAGAGGCAAAAGGTCTATGTCGTGTTGCGCGACTCCAGAAATTTTTCGGCCTCGTGTTCTTCAACCTCGATCTCGTCGCCCGCTTCGGTGCCACTCTCCTCGGCCGCGCCCGCGGGCAGCTCCACGACGCTCGCCGCGCGCAAGCTGCCGGCCAGGCGCCAAGGCTTGAGCCGGTGCACGACCTTGGTCACCCGTTTCTTGCGGTTCAGAAAGACGAGGTCAATGGTGAACTTCATCCAGAACGTGTGCACCGCCTCCGTAGGGTTGATCCACAGCCCGGTGCCCTTCTCGAGCCCCGTCCGGCCGAGCAGGCCGCGACTGCGGGTCCGCGCGCTGTCGGCGACCTCGACGGCCTCCCCGAGGACGGTCTGTTTCGAACGGTTGACCAGTTTGACGGTTCGCATGCCGTCCCTTTCACGGAAGCAGTCGGGATGTGGCGCCGGCACGACGGCTCCGGCACACAATCCCAACCTATCACGACCGTGGCCAACCTATCACGACCGTGGATGCCAAAGCGTCCGGGCCCTCGGGAGGGCAACCGATGCCGCGCAGTTACTCTGCCGAGGCCCGTGCTCTCCCGAGACCCGTGATCTCCCGGGGCCCGACAACGCCTAGACGGCCAGGGGCAAGATGTCTTCGTCCCGCCCGAGCTCGTACGGCCTACGGGGCATGGCCCGATCGGCTTTCGGTGGCTGGGTGCAGGGCTTGACGGCGGTCTTCAGGCGCACGGCGAAATAGTCGCGCGGTGGGTAGAGCCCATACGGCTCCAGCTCGTAGAAGATTCTGCCGAGATGCTCCTCGATGCGATAGATGGCGTGATAAAAGGCGCCCCGGCTGATCCCGAACCGGCGGCCGTAGAGCTTCCAGTCCGCGCCCAGCAGGAAGTGGTACCGGAAGATCTTGTAGTGAAAGGCATCGAGGTGGCGTCGGCTCACCAGCTCGAAATCGGCAATGTACTCCTCCTCCTTCCTCGACCACGAGTTGCGATGGGTCTTGCCCCGCGGATTCCTCTCAAACGACGCCGTGCGGCAGTGCCCGCGGCCGAGGCTGATTCGGAAGCGCTGGTGACAGGCACGAAAAACGGCTCGGAGAGCGCAGCCGCAGGGGACGAGTTCTCCTTTGTTCACGCGATGGATCCCGGACCCGTTGCAGTTCGTGCACGAGGCGGCACCCAGCATGTATAGTTCGGACACGTTCCATTCCATGGGTTCCTCACTCCTTGATGTGTGGTTTTTTTGTTGTCTGTTGTCGTTCGTTCTTCTCGAGCGCTGCCGGGCCGACGGCCGGCGCACCCAGTACCAGAGACAGTGCTACCGATGATTATTCCCGGGCTGCCGGGAAGCGTCAACAGAGACGATCACAAATGTTCTGGGCGGGGGAATTGCCGATGTGGGATGAATACTTTATCTTTTTGGAACTCATGTCGTCTCAGTAACCTAGGCAAATCAGTCACTTAAGGTGAGAGGTTTTTAGATTATACATAAATATTATCAATTTGATAACATCATGTAGCGTATTTCTGACAGCTATATGGGCGGTCCTCCAGGCTTCCGAGAGATCACAGCCCGCCTGTTGCACTATTTGAATGAGCGGGTCCGGCGAGGGGAACTCACCGAGCGCGGATTGGCTCGGCTGACGGGGTACTCGCAGCCCCACATCCACAACGTTCTCAAGGGAGCACGCATTCTTGGGATGGAGTTGGCCGACCAGGTCATGGGGTTGCTCGACATCCCGTTGACCTCGCTGCTGACGCAGGAGGAGTTGGCCGGGCGCGCCCCTCCCGATGTTGCGAGCGGCGTCCCGGTACCGATCCTCGCCGGTTACCTGGGGGGCGGGTCGTCGTACCCGCGGTTCTCGCCGTCGCTCGAACGGCGCTCCCTTCCGGCTTCCCTTGTGTCGGGCCTGGTGAGTCCTGTCCTGGTGCGTGCTCATGTAGACGAGAAGTTCATGTGGCCGCTGATCTGGCCGCGGGACTTGCTGCTTCTCGACCGCTCGCCCAGGGAGCGCCGCCAGCCCATGTTCGAAGGGGTTTACGCGCTATCTTGGGCCAAGAAGGGTCATCTCACGCGGTGCCGCCGGGTCGGGCAGGCGCTCGTGGTCATGGTCGACGACGCGGCGGACCCGCCCCCGATCTCGAAGCCGATCTCACTCGAGAACCGAAACATCCTCGACATTGTCCAAGGCAAGGTCGTCTGGCTCGAGCGAGAGCTCGCCGGCCCTGTCTGAGGGCTTGCGCCCGCGAAATCGGAGTCAGGATCCGCGCATCGCCGTCTGCAGTCCCTCGCCTACGGAGGCAACATCGTGGCTGGTGGGGTTCTGGAACGGCCGCAGGCCGAACTCGGGCAGGGACGCGAAGATGTGGTCGAAGATGTCGGCCTGGATGGCCTCGTAGTTCGCCCAGACCTGATCGTTGCTGAAGACGTAGATCTCGAGCGGCAGACCTTTCTCGGTCGGCTGGAGCTGGCGGATCAAGAAGGTCATCTCTTGGTGGATCTTCGGGTGGTTCCGCAGGTACGCGACGAGGTAGGAGCGGAAGGTGCCGATGTTGGTCATCCGCCGGCCGTTGACCATCACCGATTCGTCGACGTCATGTTCCCGGTTGAATGCATCAAGCTCCTTTTGCTTTTGTTCGACGTAGTCCTTGAGTAGCTCAACTTTGGAGAACTCCTCGATCATCTCGGGCGAGCAGAACCGGATGCTGCTGATGTCGATGAACACTGACCGCTTGATGCGGCGGCCCCCCGACTCGCTCATGCCTCGCCAGTTCTTGAACGAGTCCGCGATCAGGGCATAGGTGGGGATCGTGGTGATGGTCTTGTCCCAGTTGCGGACCTTGACGGTGTTCAAGGTGATCTCGAGGACATCGCCGTCGGCGCCGTACTTGGGCATCTCAATCCAATCACCGGGGCGCAACATGTCATTGGCAACGAGTTGGATGCCCGTCACCAGCCCCAGGATCGAGTCTTTGAAAATCAAGAGGATGACGGCCGTCAGCGCGCCCAAGCCGGTAAGTAGATACAGCGGTGACTTGTCGATGACGATCGACAAAGCGAAGATCAAGACCGCAACGGTCAACACGATCTTGACGACCTGTAAGTAACCGACGATCGGGACGCGTTGGGCGACTTCGTACTTCTGGTAGATGTCGTTCGCCGCATTGAGGAGCGCATTGACGGCCGCCAGCCCGGCGACCAGCATGTAGACCTGCGCGCCGCGGCGCGTCAGCTCGATCAGACCGGGCGTCTGGAGCGCCAGAGGCGCCATGCCGTAGATCAACAAGGCGGGGACGAGGTGCGAGAGCCGATGAAACACCTTGCGGGCTACGAGGGCATCGTCCCAATCGGTCTTGGTGCGCAGGGCTACTTGATGTACCGTCCGCAGAACGATCCCCTTGGTGATCTTCTTGGCAAGGATGGCGAGAATCACAACACCGAGGACCTCGACGCCTTCGATTGCCCACGTTGCGGCCTGAGCGGTGAGGCCGGCATCGGTTAACAGACGGTGCAGTTCATCAAGCAGGTGTAGTTCATCAAGCACTGAGATCTTCCTTTCGCGGCGCTGTCCCGAGGACAGCCGTCGCGAGACGCGAGACTCTCACACGATAGGCGACGACGCCGACAAGCCGCAAGTTGCGCGACGAAAAGGGGCACGACGAAACCCGAGCGTACGTCGCGCCCATCAACCAGCCCGTCACGTTCCCTGCTCGTCCAAGAGGCCGAGGGCGTGTTCGGGGTCCGGCGACACCTGCCACAGGTGGCGATGCTCTTCCTTGGCGAAGCGGCCGCCGTAGAGCCGCTCGAACATCTCGAGCAGCGGATCGAAGAACCCGGCGGTGTTGACCATCAACACCGGCTTTTGATGCATCTGCAGCAACCGCAACGTCAGGATCTCGACCAACTCATCGATGGTGCCGAACCCGCCGGGCAGCACGACGAAGGCGTCGGAGCGGCTCTCCATGACGGACTTGCGCTGACGCAGATCGTCGGTAACGATCAGCTCATCGGCCTCCTCGTAGGCGATCCCCTTGCTCTTGAACACTTCGGGAATCACGCCCACCACGCGCCCGCCGCCTTCGTGGACCGCCCGCGCGACGGCGCGCATCAGCCCGAGGTCGGTCCCGCCGAAAACGAGTGTGCCGCCTCGCCGTCCGATGCCGAGGCCGAGTTCACGGGCGGCCTCGAAGAACTGGTCGTGAACGTGATTGCTCGACGAGCAGAACACGCAGATGGATTTGGACATGGGGTGTGGCTCTCGATCGTCGACGGGCCTAAGCAGTCATTGTAGTTTCCGTCATTGCCCTGTAGTTTCCGATTGCAATGCGTGGCTCGGCGGACCCGTCGGGTTCGCAGTCGTAGGAGCGGCCAGGCCGGACTCCTCGGTAGCCGAAATGCCATCATAGAGGGAAGTGTTCCGCGGTTCGCTTGCACCCCTGCTGACCGGATTACTCACGAACGGACGCCTGGAACCCGGGCGATCGGGAGTCCTGCGTGTCGAGCGCCTCTGCTTCCCGTTGATTGCCCTCCTGTTGGCGACGGTCGGGTTGGCCGCCGCCGATGGGCAGCCAAGCGGACCCCAAGCGTCGGGCACCAAGCCCGAGCCCGCGGCAGCCGCGGCAAAGCTTCCGGCGACCGCAAGCGAAGCGGCCGGCACAACCGAAGACGCCGCGGAAGAGAGCCTGGCCCCCACGCCGACGGCGGAAACCCAGCCGCTCGAAGATCGCGAGGCTCTCAATCTGGCGGGCCAGACCGACTCCTCCTCTGGCGAGAGCCGCCGGAACGAGAATGTCCAGTTCAACGCTGTCGACAACAATGCCCTGCGGGAATTGAACACCCGGCTCGGCACCACCGCAACGATCGTCCAGGAGTTCGAACCGGGACGCCGTTACTTCGGCACCGAGTTCGGCGGCTCGGCGACCCGGCCGATCCATCCACCCGACCGAACCGCCGCGGGCGTGCACGGCAGCCTTGACGCGGCTCACAACAACAGTATTTTCAGCGCCCGCTCGTTCTTTCAGGTCGGCGCCGTAAAGCCCGCCCGCGAGAACGACTTCGGCTTCACTCTCAGCGCCCCGGTATGGCGCGGTGGCTCGCTGTTCCTCGAAGGCAGTCGCCAGGCGATCCGTGGAAGCGTGAACGGCAACGTTCTCGTGCCGCGGCCCGACGAGCGAACCCCGATCTTCAATCACCCCGACTCGCGCGTCAACGATCCGGCAACGTTGGCAGCGGTCCAACAGATCCTGGGCGCCTACCCGAACGAGGCGCCCAACCGCACCGACATCAACCCGCGCGCGCTCAACACGAATGCTCCTCAAAGAATCGACACCGACGTCGGCGGGATCCAACTCGACCAGGAGTTCGGGGCTCTCGATCGGCTGATCATGCGCTATCGCTTCACTTCGCAACAGGTTGATGCGTTTCAGCTCGTCACGGGCCAAAACCCCGATACGACGATCCGCAATCACAGCGCCCGCCTGGGCTGGACGCGCACGTGGAGCCCCAGCACGGTGATGGACCTCTCGGCGGGGTTTGATCGAGTCGGCTCGTTGCTCACGCCCGAGGAGAATGCCATCCCCAGCGACGTTAGCTTCGGCGACGCGATCGAACGTCTCGGACCCGGCTCGGAGATCCCGCTCGACCGTGCTCAGAACCAGTTCCTGTACGGAGCGCGAGTGCGGCACGTGCGGGGCCGGCACAATCTCACGGCCGGGTTCGAGCTGCTGCGGCGCCGGTTCAACGGCATCGAGACCAGCAGCCGGCGCGGCGTGATGGGGTTTCGCAACGACTTCGGGCGGGACGCCATCACGAACCTGCGCCTGGGCATCCCAAGCCGATTCTCCGGCGCCCTGGGCGAAAGCCATATGGGATTTCGCAATTGGGACACGCAGTACTTCGTGGGCGACGAATGGCGGGCAAAGCCCAACCTCACGCTCAGCATGGGTCTGCGCTACTCGCCGGTCACGAGGCCGACTGAAGTCAGCGGCCGGGTGGATGTGGGGTTCCCGTGTGACTGCAACAACGTCGGCGGCCACTTCGGTTTCGCCTACGAGCTGCCGCGCCAGTGGGGCGTGGTGCGCGCGGCGTATGGCCTGCACTACGCCGAGGTCTACCCGGCCACCTATCACCAGGTGCGCTTCAATCCGCCGTGGGTGTTCAAGATCTCCAACGATGCCCCTGACCTGATCGACCCCTTGGAGGGCCGGCGCTTCGAGGACCTCGATCCGAGCGACCGCGCGACGTCCTTCCGGAACGACCCTCGGCTGGTATCTCCCTACGCGCAGCAGTACAACTTCAGTTGGGAACCGCTGCCCGGAAGGGCTTGGCGGCTCCAGCTCGGGTACGTCGGCAGCCGGTCGCAGAAGCTGTTCATGAAGTGGTACACAAACCGCGCCGTCGACGTGCCGGGCACCACGCCCACAAGTGGGAACATCAACGACCGCCGGCCCGATCAGAACTTTTTCGACATTCGCAGGATCATCAACAGCTCGCGCGGCTACTTCGATGCCGCTCGGGCGTCGCTCGTGTTGCGCGACTGGAACGGCGTGACGGTCGACGCGTCGTATTGGTTCAGCAAGGCGATCGACCTCGGCGCGGGCTATACCGACACCGGCGCGGGAGCGTCGTCGCTGCGCAGCCGCAACCAGTCGGAGTTTCTGATTCATGAGGACCTGCGCGGGCTCAGCACCTTCGACCAGACGCACGCCCTTCTGTGGAGCATGAACTACCTGACCCCAACCTTCGCATCGCAAGGACGACTGGCGCGAAACGTGCTGGGGCAGTGGAACCTCTCGACGGTGGTCTTGCTGAAGACCGGGACGCCCTTCACGATTCTCTCGGGTTCGGACTCGCCGGGATTCGGCAACGTAGACGGCTCGAGCGGCGACCGTCCGCACGTGGCCGATCCGTCGGTGCTGGGCCGGAGCGTGAGCCACCCCGACACGTCGGCCTCGCTGCTGCCCACGACGGCGTTCGCGTTCATGCAGGTCGGCGACACGCGGGGCAACGTCGGCCGCAACACGTTTCGCAAGGACGGCATTCGGAACGTCAACGCGGCGCTGTCGCGAACGTGGAACGTGCGGGCCGACAAGTCGTTCACGTTCCGCGCCGAGTCGATCAACTTCTTCAACGTGCCGCAGTTCGCCGAGCCGGGACGCACCCTGGCCGCGGCCGACTTCGGGCAGATTACCAACACCCTCAACGATGGCCGCACGTTTCGGTTCCTGCTGCGGTTCGCGTTTTAGGCTAGGGCCGCGTCGGGCCCGCCAGAACCGAGCCGTGACCGTCAGGGAGCGGTCCGGCACGAACTCCCACGCACCTCGGAAGAATCTAGAACCGAGACACCATTCGGTGTTGAAGAATCGCCCCTTTCGCCGCCGTGAGCGGAATTGGAAACGGGGGAGGCTGATGTCGTCTGATTGGCGGGGCTTCGGGTGCCCCGAGGCAGCGCACCCACTCCCTTGCGGTCGGGGCTCGGTTCGGGCGGGCCGGACGCAGTTCTGCTCTAGCGGCTCGGGGTAGACGTGTGTGGTCGGGGTGCCGGACCGCTCCCTCACGGTCACGGCTCGGTTTGGGCGCACTTGTGCGGCTTGTTCAGTTGGCTTTCGCGTTTCGGAATCCTAACAACCAAGTCCTTTCAAAAAAAGAGGGCCCTCTGGCTCCCGTCTGTGGAGACCTCAGCGGCCCGCTCAAGATAGGAGCGAAAGAGCGGGCTTGAACGGACGGTCCGCACCTTCCACGGATCTCAAAACCGAGATCCACGCTACGGGTTAAACCCGATAGGGTCAAAACCCGCGGATCTCAAAAACCGAGATCCGCGCTACGGTCAAACCCTACGGTCGAACCCGTTGCAGGAGCGGCCGCCCGCGGGGGAAGATCGCTCTACTTCTTATCGGAGAGCAACAACGAAACTGCCTGGCCAGGAAACGGTCGTGTTGGTCCGGCGATCCGTCCGCACCGGTCGTTTCCGGTATCAGGCTACCATGCACCTTGCAGAGTTCCGAGGTAGGCGAAGGGGCAAGTGGTTGAGCGCACAGGGAATAAAGTTTTGGAAAATCTGTGATTCATCGAATGGGACGTGGGACCGGCGCCACATCCCGACTGCTTGTGTCGAAAGGGACGGCATGCGGACCGTCAGACTCGTCAACCGTTCGAAACAGACCGTGCTCGGGGAGGCCGTCGAGGTCGCCGACAGCGCACGCACGCGGAACCGCGGCTTGCTCGGCCGGACGGGGCTCGAGAAGGGCACGGGGTTTTGGATCGTCCCCACCGAAGCCGTTCACACGTTTTGGATGAAGTTCGCCATTGACCTTGTCTTTCTGAATCGCAAGAAGCGGGTGACCAAGGTCGTGCACCGGCTCAAGCCCTGGCGCTTGGCCGGCAGCTTGCGCGCGTCGAGCGTCGTCGAGCTACCCGCGGGCGCGGCCGAGGAGAGCGGCACCGAAGCGGGCGACGAAATCGAGGTTGAAGAACACGAGGCCGAGGAACACCGGGAGTCGCCCACCGCCACCTGAGACCCACCTGAGACTTCAGCAACGTGAAAGCCCCGCGAAGCACGTGTCAACGCGAAGCACGTTGCACCGCGCCCGTGGCTCGGCTATGCTGTCGATGCTGAGACGGCTACATCGAAATACCGGCTAAACCGGCACGACTATTCGCGGATTGAGGCCCAGCAGTATTCTCGGTTTCGATGTCTCGCCGTCGAAGTGATCCCGACGAGGGTTGCCGCCGGCTGACGCGCAACCCGTAGGGAACGCCCACCATGGCCAACGAGCCAACAGACCGAGAGCCCGTCGAGAGGCTGCAGTCCCAGCGCCTGACCGACGAAGACAAGTACTTCTACGAGCGGTCCTTCAAGGAACCGGTCGAAAGCACGGAGCGCATCGAAGAGGTCGCCAAGTTTCTGGTGGGGGCGACCGCGACGACCTCCGGCCTGTTTCTGGCCGCGTTCAAGCTGTCGCTGGGGAAGAACACGGCGGCGAGCTTCGCTTGGTATCTCCCGTTCCTGTGCTGGGCGGCGAGCATCGTGGCTCTCGTTCTGGTGCTGTTGCCGCGCAGGTACAAGGCGGGCGAGAGCGAGCCACTGTCCTGGAAGAAGGCCTATCTGGCCGCCAGGGACCGCAAGTACCGCTACCTGCTCGGGGGCGCGCTTTTGTTCGTGGCAGGGATTCTCTCCGCTGTGTGGCCGCTGGTCAACTAGGAGTCGAAATGCCTGAGGAATCGAAGACCTTTGTTGTCGAATGCGCATCCTGCGGCAAGGACTTCCGGGTTCGGTTCCCCCTCGCCGACCCGGACGCCGAAGGAGAGAGCGAGAAAGTAGTTGAGTGTCTCTATTGCGACGAAAAGGTCAAGGTCACCCTTCCTCGGAAGTATATCCGTGAAGAGCATTTCCCTCGAAGCCTGCCCAGCAAGCGGGTGGAGCCGTAGGGTCTGATGCCCGAGCCCATCACAATCGTTCCGCGGGTGGAGCCCAAGCCCGAAGCGGCGCTCAACAAGTTGGTCGAGACGCTCGACTGGCAGTTGGACAACCCGGTCGGCGGCCCGCGCCCCATCGGGCAGACCGGGCTTCTGGAGCAGATCGGCACTCGGCTATGGGACGCTTCCGGCCTCAGCGACAAGCAGGTTCTCGATGCGATCGACAAGGCCCGCGACGACGACTCGGGAACGCCGGCTCGGCTCATCGTCACTGGCGAAAAGCTCCAGCACTGGCCGTGGGAGCTGCTGTATCACGGCCATCAGGACCTGGGCTTTCTGGGGCGGCATCCCTGGGCGGTCGTCTCGCGGCGGGTGCGGGGCGAGGGCAGCAAGGCCCCCCTGGCAGCAGCCAAGCCGTTCCGCATTCTGCTGTTCATCTCCTCGCCCGTGGATCTCGACGCGGAGAAGAGCCGCCTGGACTTTGAGCGCGAGGAAGAGCTTCTTTTCACCGCCCTCGATGGCCCGTGGGCCAAGGGTGACCTGGACATCGACGTTGCGGAGGATGGGGCCCTCGGCACGCTTCTCGAGCGCCTCGAGAAGCGTTTCTACCACGCCGTCATCCTCAGCATGCACGGCACTAGCACGCACGGCGAGGGGGCGCAGAACAGTGAAGGAGAGAAAGAGTGGGGCCTGCTGTTCGAAGACAAGCGAACCGGCCGCGGTGCTCCCGTCGCTGGAAGCACCCTGGCAGCCCAGTTGGACCAGCTACCCGCAGCGCACCGGCCTGGACTCGTTGTGCTTTCGGCCTGTCGTAGCGCCCGGGCGGAGGAAAGCGCGGACTCAATCACGAGCGTGGCGCGCAAGATCCACGAGGCCGGCATGGAGCGTGTGCTGGGAATGCGTCTCTCGGTCCTCGATGGCGCAGCTTCGGCCTTCAGCACGGAACTGTTCCGGCGCGCCGCGCAGGGCGAGGTCCTCGGGCGTGCGGTGACGCTGGCCCGTGGGAAGGTGGCCGAGGGCGCATGGATTCAGCAGGGCAAAGATCCGGCGCGAGGTGAAGCTCTGGGAGACCTGTTCGGCCAATGGTCGCTGCCGGTGTTGCTTGACCGCACGGCGGACGGCCCGTTGCTCGACCCTGCCGCGCCCGGCACGCAGATCGAACGCCCGCCTCTGCCCACGGTGGTTAGCGGAGACCGCAGCATTGAGCTGCCCTCGCGCGCCGCGTTCATTGGCCGGCGCATGTTCATCCGGGAGCACCTGCGTGGGTTCGTGGAGGGCCGGGCGCCGCGGCTGCTCTTCAGCGGGCCCGGCGGCGTCGGCAAAACGGCGCTCGCCGGTTACTTTGGGCGCTCGCTGCTCGAACGCGAGCCGCGGACGCGGCTGCTGGGCTTCCGCGCGCCCTTCGATCTCGGAATGCTCTATGAGCTGTTGAGGCAGGAAGCCTTTGACGGTCACGAGGACGCGGCTTTACTCCCGGACATCCAGGCCGAGCCGGACCCACGGAAACGGATTGCCCGCCTGTTGACTTCGCTCGCCCAGCGCGAGCACCCGTGCGCGTTCGTGCTCGACAACCTGGAGTCCCTGCAGGACATGTACACGCTCGAGGTTCCGACGGAGCACGAGGAGAGCCTGTGGTTTCTGGATGAGGTTTGCTCGCTCCCCTCGCCGACTCGGGTGCTGTTAACGGGCCGCTACGCCCTCCGAGACCTTCCGGAAGGGGCGGTGCAGGTGTGCCGTGTGCCGGACGCCCCCTACGGAGACGTGCTGCGGCGCATGAACCGACTCGACTGGCCAGCCCAGATAGGCGCGGAGAAGGTGGGCGCGGAGCAGAAGCGCACGATCTACCAGCGGCTGGGAGGGAATCACCGGGCGCTCGAGTGGATGGCCCAACTGGTGGTGGAGGGAGTGGAGCGGGCGGAGCCGCTCATGGCCGCATTGGAAGCGGTGCAAACGCCGCTGGGCACGCCGGAAGAGGCCACCGAAGTAGTGCTGGAGGCGATGCGGCAGAACCTGCTCTTCACCGCGCTACGAGGGCAGCTCACCCCGGAGCAGGACCGCCTGCTGCGGGCCGCCTCGCTCTACCGCGTGCCGTTCACCGCGGACGGCTTGCTGGCGGTGGACAACCGGCCCGAGCTTCACGAGGCGAGCCGGACGCGCCTGCTGGAGTATTCGCTGCTCGAGATGGCGTATGAGCCGTCGCTGGAACTGGAGTACTTCCTGGCGCCGCCGGTCGTACGGGAGCTTCTGGGCGCCCCTGGTTTCGAGGGTGAGGAGCAGCAGGGCCTGCACGAGGCAATCGGCAAGTATCATCGCTTCCAGGGGCGCTATCTCTCCCGCCGATGGAGCGACTATCTTGAGGCCATTCATCACTTCCGCCTGGCGGGCAAGCATGAGGCGGCGGACGAGCTGGCCGAAACCGTTGCCGGCTTCTACCAGCGAATCGGCAATTTTGCCGAAGCCAAGGATCTGTGCGAGGAGATCGTCGAGCGGGCCGCACCGGCGGCGCCTTGGTGGGCCTGGGTTAGGTTCGGTGAGTGCCTGCTTACTTTGGGTTCGCCGCAGCAGGCTCTGGCGGCGTTCGAGCGGGCACTTTCGTTTGCCAAACAACCAGCCGAGCGTGGCACCACGCTAAACGACATCAGCCAGGTCTACCGTGCCGGGGGGGACTACGAGACGGCCCTGCGCTACCTCGAACGGAGCCTCGACATCCGCCGCGAGACTGGGGACAAAGCGGGCCAAGGGACCACGCTGAACAACATGGGAAGCGTCGCGCATGCCCGGGGGGACTACGAGACGGCCCTGCGCCACCTCGAACAGAGCCTCGAAATCAGCCGCGAAATCGGGGACAAAGAGGGCGAAGCGACCACGCTGAACAACATGGGGAACGTTGCGCATGTCCGGGGGGACAACGAGACGGCCCTGCGCTACCTCGAACAGAGCCTCGAAATCCGCCGCGAGATCGGGGACAAAGCGGGCGATGGGGCCGCGCTGAACAACATCAGCCAGATCTATAGTGACCGGGGGGACAACGAGACGGCCCTGCGCTACCTCGAACAGAGCCTTGAAATCAGCCGCGAGATCGGGGACAAAGCGGGCGAAGGGGCCACCCTCTCCAACATGGGAAGCGTCGCGCATGCCCGGGGGGACAACGAGACCGCCCTGCGCTATTTCAAACAGAGCCTCGAAATCGTGCGCCAGATCGGGGAAAAAGCGGGCGAAGGGGCCACGCTGAACAACATCAGCCAGATCTATCGTGCCCGGGGGGACAACGAGACGGCCTTGCGCCACCTCGAACAGAGCCTTGAAATCCGCCGCGAGATCGGGGACAAAGCGGGCGAAGGGGCCACCCTCTCCAACATGGGGAGTGCCGCGTATGCCCAGGGGAATTACGAGAGCGCCTTGCGCTACTTCGAAGAAGGCCACGAAATCGTCCGCGAGATCGGACACAAAGCGGCCATGATCACAACCTTGCACAACATGGCAGAGATCGCTCTACAGGCAGGGGACGGGGAGAAGGCGCTCTCCCACTGGTCCGAGGCACTGTCACTGGCCATGGAAACGCGGAACGCCGAAGGGATCTTCAACGTGGCCGGCACACTCGGGCGGGTTCTGGCCGGTACCGGGCAGAAGGACGAGGGGCGACGCTTGCTGACACTGGCCGTCGACACCGGTAAGCAGGCCGGCTTTCCGGGGACCGGCGTGTTCGAGCAGGCGCTTCGCGAGTTGGGTGAGGAGTAAGGCGGCGGTATCACCTCGAGTGCAGTGCCCTACACTCTGTCACCCATGTAACCGGACATACATTCAGACGCCCCTGCCGGGGCTTGAACCTTTGTGCGGTGGCCGGCTGCTTGACGACGACCTCTTCCGCCGCGGCATCTCAACGCGGACTCACGCCCGCGGCTCTGAATGGCGGTGGTGGCCACGGTGATCTCAAGTTGCCGAAATCGCGGTCCGGACAACCAGATGCCATCCTCCCTGATCGAGAAGCCCCTATGCGACGCTCAGAGCCGCGGGCGTGAGCCCGCGTTGAGGATCCGCGAGCAGGCTGGCGCGGCTCGCTGTTCTATGATTTGCGCCTATGACGGACTCGAAATTGCATCGCAGAGACCTGTTTCGAGGCTTGGCCGGGACCGCGTTGGCGGCTAGTGCGGCTTCCTATAACCGCGTCCTTGGGGCCAACGATACGGTTCGACTGGGCTTGATCGGCTGTGGCGGGCGGGGCCGCAGCGTCACGGGGGCTTTTCAGAAGAACGCCACCGTAAAGGTCACGGCGGTTTGCGACGTCTACAGTGAGCGGATCGATCAGGCTCTCGAAAATGCCGAGGGTGCTCGCGGCTTCAAGGACCACCGCAAGCTGCTCGACCAAAAAGACGTCGACGCCGTCCTAGTCGCCACGCCCGATCACTGGCACGCCGGTATCGTGATCGACGCCGCCCGCGCCGGCAAAGACATCTACGTCGAGAAACCGCTCACGCTGAACATCGAAGAAGGCCCGCGCATCGTCAAGGAAGTCCGCCTGCACGAGCGTGTCTGCCAGGTGGGCATGCAGCAGCGGTCGGGGAAGCACTACTTGCAGGCCAAGCAGGAATACTTCGATAGCGGCAAGCTTGGCAAAGTCACTGTGGCGCGCACCTGGTGGCACGGCAACGGGGCGCATCTGCGGCTGGCGCCGGCGTCGCTCCAGGCGCAGCCGTCGAACCTCGATTGGGCGCGCTATTTGGGGCCCGTCAAGTGGCGCGAGTACGACCCGCAGCAGTACTTCAACTTCCGCGCCTACCTCGATTTCGGGGGCGGTCAGATCACCGACCTCTTCACGCATTGGATCGACGCCGTCCACATGTTCATGGAGCAGGATGACCCGGTGTCGGCCGTCGCCGCCGGCGGCGTCTACCACTACAAGGACGGCCGCACGGCCCCGGACACGATTCACGTCCTGCTCGAGTACCGGCAGGAGTGGACGGCGACCTTCGAAGCGACGTTGGCGCCGGGCCTGGTCGGGGCCGGGATCGAGATCGTCGGGACGGAAGGGCGGCTTGCGATCGACCGCGGCAAGTACACGTTCTACCCGAAGCCTGAGTCCAGGGGAGCCGAGCCCGCGCCTGTGGTGGTCGAGGCCGAGGGCGATATGACGGTCGATCACGTCAATAATTTCGTCGATTGTGTCAGGAGCCGTAAGCGTCCGAACGGCGATGTGTGGATCGGCCACCGCTCGGCGCAGGCGTCGCACCTGGGGAATATCGCCTACCTCCAGAAGCGGCGGCTGAAGTTTGATCCCGACCGGGAAGTAATTCTGCCGTTGTGATGGGGTGTTAGCAGCGTTTCCGGCCGGCGATGTCTAGCCCGTCGTGGCTCAGGCCTCCTGGCCTGCAAGCGTCGACCTCCGGGTCGACGTTTCTGCATGCACAGATGCTTCCTCAGGCCCGGGAAAAGACCGGTGCGGACGCCGGTCCTGCCCGCCAGGAGGCGCGCGCCGCACTAGGGGACCAGAGGCAAACCCGGATGGGCACGGTGACCTCGCGCTGCTCGATGCGGGCCGGCGTTCCACAACCATTCCGCTGTGCAACATCCTCCATCGTCAGAACCCAGTCACAGAACCTTCATCCCACAAAATCAATCACTTACGGCGAAAACGGCCGATTACCACAAACCGGTGCGCTACCCTGAGACCAGGTAGGGGGAGCGTGACAACCCATGAATGGCCACCTTTCCAAAGATTGTCGAAAACCTTGCCAAACTGTGCCAAACAGCCGGCCAGCCGGGGAGCTTACGGTCGGCGAGAAAGCCGCGACCCGGTCGCGGGCGGCGTGTAAGTGTTGCTGCTGGGCCTGTTTGCGCTTGCGCCGGCTTTTGTGAGGCGGCGAGGGGGCGATGTTTCGGCTCGAGACTCACGCTGTGTAGCTGAGGTGCAGTTCGAGCTTTTCGAGGACGATCTCGGCGCGAGGGCGGTAGGGGGCGCGGCGGACGATGCGAATCTCGGCGCGGTTTTCGCCCAGCTTGCACAGGCGTGGATCGACCTCGAACTCCAGCCGCAGGAGCTTTTGCTCGGGATCGACTTCGAAGATGCCGGTGCCGCCCGATGTGCGCTGCGGCTTGGGTGAGAAGATCTGCGGGTCTTTCCACTCGAGGTCGCGCAGCGCCGGCGTCAGCGGGACACCGTTCAACCGCGCTTCGAACTCGTCTCCTTCGAGGAACCCTGTGTCCGTGGGAGCAGGCTTGCGGAAGAGTATGGCCCGCAAGCGGATCGACTGAACTCGATCGGCAAGCGCGCGCACGGGATCGGCTATGCGCATGGCCAGCGTCGTCGGCGGGCCGTGGTTGGCGAGCGTGGCCGGCAGCGGCGAGTCGCGGTTGTGATTGAAGTAGCCGGTGGACCAGGGGTATCCGCCGCGCCGCTCGACGAAGAACACCTTGTCCTTGAGACGCAGCGTCTCGGGGCTGCCGACTTCGCGATAGGCCTGACGTTGTGAGAGCGGGCCGGGGCGCGCGCCGATCTTCTTGCAAGCCTCGGGCGGCGCGTTCGACCAGTTGAAGGTCAAGACGCTGTCGGCTCCTTGCTGCCACCAGTTGGCGAAAGCGCCGCGAAACACGTCGATCGGCGGGTTGCGATAGCCGTCGGTCGTGTGATGGTCGTCGAAGCAAGGTTGCAGCTTGATGTTGCAGCCGTCGATCGCGCGGCGGTAGCCTTCGACGTCCACGTTCACCGACCGGGAGCCGAGCGTCAGAATGTCGAGGAGGTTCTGCCGTGCCCACTCGGTGATGTCGAAGCCGTCGACGCGGCAGCCCTTGATGCTGCGCGGCACGCGCGCCGCGAGCAGGATGGGGCGGCCCTGCTTGCGGGCAACGTCGAGCAACATTTCGC
This sequence comes from Bryobacterales bacterium, assembly GCA_047516085.1. Lineage (GTDB taxonomy): Bacteria > Acidobacteriota > Terriglobia > Bryobacterales > UBA6623 > JAKZVK01. Next base: position 349 of record JAKZVK010000642.1, on the reverse strand, counting down.
GCACCATGCGCACGAAGGTGGTGACGTGGCCGCGCAGCTCCCACTGGCGGCCCGGTTCGAGGCACGGCATGTGGCGGGCGAAGTCAAGTTGGAAGCCGTCGAGCGGGTAGTTCTCGGCCAACTCTCGCAAGACCTTGATCTTGAACTCCCGCACGCCCGGCGCGGCGAGGTTCCACATGCCCTGCCACCACCAGGTCTTGATCACCCAGTCGGGATTAGCCTCTTTGATTGGATTCATCCGCTTCATTTCGAGGCCGCCTTCAGGTGCGATCTCGACTTCGCTGATGCGGTGGTTCCAGAAGACTTCGAGCTTGCGGCGGCGGGTTTGCTTGATCAGCTCACCGACCCA